>DASWIV010000380.1:0-14350 GCA_036397475.1 bacterium | reverse complement strand
AGCGGCAAGATCCATGATAAGGGCGTGCTGATTCTGGAGGGATACCTGAGAAACCGCTACGGAACGCATGGGACAATCTCGTTATCGGCAAGCATAGCTTTCGAGCAGTCGTACGGCATGATCGACGGCGATTCGGCGTCGATGGCAGAAGTTATTGTCCTTACTAGCGAAGTGACGGGGCTTCCGCTGCGTCAGGACCTGGCGGTCACCGGTTCGATCAACCAGAAGGGCGATGTCCAGGCTATCGGCGGAGTGAATGAAAAGGTCGAGGGATTTTTTCGCGTGTGTCAACTGCGCAAACTGACAGGTACCCAGGGAGTTGTGATCCCGGAATCGAATGTCGGTGAACTGATGCTGTCTGAGAAGGTGTTAGCGGCGATCGCGTCGGGCAGATTCCATGTCTATCCCGTCAAGAGGGTAGAGGACGCGCTTGAGATTTTCATGGGTGTAAAAGCGGGAAAAACACTTAAGTCGGGAGATTACACGACAGGGTCGATCCACGACAGAATGCTCAGGAAATTCGAGGAGTTCAAGAAGAAGTCCAACGGTGGCGACGATGACAAAGATGAAGATGAAAAAGAAGACAACGGGAAGCCGAAGAAAAAGAAGATAATCAGGAAGTAGTAAAGGGGATTAGTCAGTCGAATCGATTTCGGGACCTAGTTCGTTCTCAGTCGCAGGATCCAGAGGCGCTTCAACAGTCCCATCATTTTCAGGAACTACCACGGAAATATCGAGACTGTCATCGATTTCTTCCGGCTTGAGTGTCCAGCCGACATCGTCGGGTATCCATGTAAAAATGTTCTCGCCTTCCTGGATCACTATCTCGTCGTCCGATTTTTTCAGTACCGTGACCTGGTTGTTGGTATGGGGCATGACAATTGTCTCGCCCTCGCGGAATCCGACCATTCCCTGTTCATATATATTTCCGATCCTCACGGTGTGGACGAATTCGTTTGAACCTTCGAGATGTATATCGTTGTTTATGGGCTTAACGGTCGGATGAGCGTACATGTCGCTCTCCTGCAGGCGGATGTCCATGCCTGCGGCTTCGGGCATATCCGGGTCCACAGACAATCGATCGCCGAATCCGGCGGTATTTGCGCCTCCACCATTTATCGGTGGAAGTTCCGACAAATCAGGATTGGAAGGAGGGGGAACAAAATTCAATGGCGGTACATCATGGATTCCGGAATCTTCCTCCACAATATCAACAGGATCGCCACCCATGGCAATATACTGCTCCTCATCGTTGATGTCGGATATTATCCGCCGGACGATCAGGTTTGTGTTGTCGTCATCGATCGATCCAAGCATCCGGTTGAGGCGATCGCGTGCCGAGGCAAGATCGTAGACCGCGATATAGCTGAGGGCGATCCCGATGCCTGGCGCCGGATCGTCGGGACTAAGTTCGAGCGCCGACTGAAACTGGTAAATAGCCCCGGCAAGAGCGTCCTCGTCTTCAGGAGGCGTGTAAGTAAGCTGGCCGGACCAATCCAGGGGAAGAACATCCGCAAATCTGTCGATCAGGTAATGGCGGATATTATTCGGATCGTTTTCACCAATGCAACCAAGCGCGTTCAGGCATCCGAGAGCAAGGTGGCTGTCACGATTGTCCGGATCCAGTTCCAGCTCCGCTTCAAAATGGCGTGCGGCTTCCTGTCCACGTCCGCGCGCCAGGGCAATTTTCCCAAGTGAAGAATGAGCTGTGAGGATCTTCGGGTTTGCTTCGAGTGCCCTGGTGAACTGGTAAAGAGCGCTTTCCATGTCGTTTTCGAGGATGGCAGCGTGTCCGGCGTCCATTCTGAGGGCTGCTTCGCTCTTCAGGACCCCGGCACTCATAATGCCCTTTAAGCCAAAGACAACACCACAGATGATAAGAAGCGCGACAACCGGGAGTAAGAGCCTGTTGGATATTTTCATCCCGGCTGAATTTTCATTCTCGCCCGTCGACGGTTTCGGTGGCTTTTTTTTCTTCGACGGGATCTCTGCATCGGAATGGTCGATCAGAGGGGATCCATCAATTACCTCTTTTGGAAGTTCGTCGAATATTTCGGAGTTATTCTGAGACATGTGCAACCGTTGTAATTAGATAGATGCGAGCGGTAATCGGTTCAATTGACGTCCTTTCGTTTTGATGGATCGATCCCGAGCGATCGCATTTTTTTGTAGAGATGGCTACGTTCTATATCGAGCGCTTCGGCGGTTCTCTTAACGTTGCCATTGTTAAGTTCGAGACGCCTCAGGATAAGTTCCTTTTCGCATTCTGCGACCGCGTCTCTCAGATTCTCGCCGTCGAAACCTTCAATATAAAATTTGCCGTTGACTTCGGACGACGCCCTGATTGTTTCATACGGTGTCTCGACTCCGGGGATGATTCCGGCAAGATCGGCGGCAGCGATTTTTTCACCGGGAGCGAGGATCGCAAGGCGTTCCATTGTGTTGCGGAGTTCGCGTACATTCCCGGGCCATGAGTAGTTTTTAAGGATGCCGACTGCGTCCGGAGTAAGTTCTTTCGGTTTGCGGTTATTGTCCCTGGCGTAGCGTGCCAGGTAATGGTCAGCGATCAGGGTGATGTCGTCGGGATGTTCGCGCAGGGGAGGTACATGGATGGGGATCACGTTCAGCCTGAAATACAGGTCTTCCCGGAATTCTCCGTTTTTAATTCGCTCTTCGAGGTTTTGATTGGTCGCAGCAATGACACGTACGTCGACCTTGATGGGTTTTTTTCCGCCGACCCGTTCTATTTCGTGTTCCTCAAGGACCCTGAGAACCTTTGCCTGGGCCGAGACTGACATATCGCCGATCTCATCGAGGAAAATTGTGCCGCCGTCGGCAAGCTCGAATTTTCCCGGTTTGGCCTCGGTCGCTCCCGTAAATGCGCCCTTTACGTGACCGAACAATTCGCTTTCGATCAGTTCGGACGGGATCGCGGCGCAGTTTACCTTCACGAACGGCTTTTTCTTTCGTTGACTGCCGGAATAAATCATGCGCGCGACAATTTCCTTGCCGGTGCCATTTTCACCCGTGATCAGGACACGTGAATTTGTCGGTGCTACCTGTCCAACCATATTGCGAAGCCCCTGCAGATTCGGGGAGTTTCCGATCATGACAGGCTCGTCTTCTGATCGCTCTTTTAAAAGGGCATTCTCGCGCTGTAGCTCAGATAATTTCAGAGCGTTCCGTAATTCAAGAAGAAGCCGTTCGAGGTCAAGCGGTTTTTCGAGGAAAGAATACGCGCCTAGTTTGGTGGCGTCGACAGCGGTTGTAATTGTCGAATGCCCGCTCATCATTATGACCGGCAGCTGCGGATTTGTGCGTTTCAGTTCGCGTAAAACTTCAAGGCCGTCGATGTCGGGAAGCCACACGTCGAGCAGCACGCATCCGATCTCGGACTCTGCTGCGCGGGAAATGCCGTCGGTACCATTAGCGGCGGAGACTGGCTCGTAGCCTTCGCCGTTGAGGATTCCGGTGAGGGTTTTGAGAATGTTTTCCTCGTCATCTATGACTAGTACACGTGTCATGGTCGCAGTTTATAAGGATATCATAAATGGGGTCGCGGTGATATTATTTATATGAGGTGATTTATGGATTGGGATCTCCAAATGGAAAAGGTCATTAAGGTATTAAATTCTCTTGTAGAAGATGAAATCATTCAAGACTATGCCATATGTGGTGGGATGGCCTATACTCATTATTTTGAACCCGATACAACTTTTGATCTGGACATTTTTGTAATATTTAATGATGAATCACGGATAGAAGTACTTAGACCAGTTTATGAAAGATTAAAAAATCTCGGGTATGAAATTGAGGATGAATATGTAATAATTGAGGGGATTAATGTACAGTTCCTTCCATCGGATCCTCCTTTATTAAGGGATTCCGTACTTAACCTGAATGTGGTAAAATACTATAATACGGATATGAAGATCGTTTCAGTTGAGTATCTTCTGGCAATTCTGCTTCAGACTAATCGAAGTAAGGATAAAATTCGATTAGCCGCCGCAATCGGATTGCTTAAGGAAAGCGATATAACAACAAAACTTGATAATCAACAGCTTCAGTCAATTCTTGAAAGACATGATCTAAAGGAAAAATGGGAAGATTTCATTGAAAATGAAAAATGAGAAAAAATCTGCAATAAGCCAAATGGATAAAATTCTCAAGGCCAAGATTCGTAAACGCGTTGAGTTGGCAAATTTACCGTTTCCTGAAAAGGTAAAAATCGTTGCAAAATTACAGGGGATGTCCAATGGTTTAATAATTGCCAGTGGCCGAAAACCAAAGAGGGCTTGGAAAGTCTAGTCTGATATTTAAAACTCCTCCCCATCCACTACAATCCTCTCCACCTTCTCATTCCAGAAACACACAGTTCCCTTTATCTCCTTCACCCCATCAATCGGCTCCCGGTACTCCCACACCACATCCTCATATTCTTTCCCATCAACTACAACCGACCAGTACGTCGCGTCGCCTTTTATCGGGCAATGGCTCTTCGTCTCCGTGCGCTTCAGATATTCCATGTTCACATCGTCTATCGGAATGTAATACCTGGTCGGAAGCGGACCTTCCTTCATAACCCACGGGCGACGCGTCTCCGCGACCTTAATCCCCCCGACATAGACTTCCACATGATTTTCTGTCTGCCGCAAATCGATGTATGGCATATAATATCTCCAGGAATATTGCGTTAAATATATCACATCAGGAATGCTCTATTAATGGAATTTAATTTTGCTGAATAATGAAATCATACATGAGTCAATCGCCTTGACGAATTACGTTTGCCATGATATCTTTTTCAGACTGAAATGGTAACGTCCCGTTATCTTTCCGTAAGACCCGCGTTTCAAAAAACAAATAAGAGGTATTCAGTAATGAAAATAAAATCGCTTATCGTTGCTAGCATTATCGCTGCTATATCGTTAATTTACGGCTGTGGTGGCGCAAGCACAGTTACTCCCGACTTTCAGGATGTTTCACTGCAGGGAATTGGAACACAACCCACCGTTTATAATTTCGGTTACATGGTGACACCTGATTCGGCTACACCGATACTTGGACGAAATCCGCAGGAAGATAACACTGGCGGACAGTTTTATTTAGTCGGTACCTTTTCCGTTACTATCGAAGAATTCGGAATGTCGATGGATATGGAACTTGTCGATGAATGGTACATGGATGAGATCAAAATAGATGTAGTCAACGATCCGGAAGAATTCCCCATGACCAAAAAAGGAAATCCGATCCCCGGTCACTTCGATCTGAAAGAGCAGCTGCATCCTCCCGCACAGCTATGGAACTCACACTACGCTTTAACGGATTTCGCTCCCGGCGATGAGTTCTTTATCGCGGCACACAGCGAAGTTATGAGAATGGAAGACAATCAGTTTGTCCAGCATGAAAGCGCCTGGGTTGGTGATATCCCGTTCCCCGGTAAAAACTGGGCGACTTACTTCAGTTTCGTTGTCCCGGATCCTCATGATTAGATTTCAAACTAAATGTAAAAATGAACCCGGACATTTCTGTCCGGGTCTTTTTATCTTTATTTAAATGTTAGGTTTGACTAAAGGGTATCCTCGAGATTACCCGTGTTCGCGTTTGTCCTCATGAACTTCGGCCACGGGATCAAATCCGGATTTTCCGGATACGCGTGATTCGTTGTAACTGCCCACATCTCGTGGCCTTCAGTACCGAATATCACATCCACAAATCCGTCGTCGTTGACATCGGTGATCAACGGGACAGTGGTTACCGCGCCCGCGGGAGAAGTTTCCCATTCATACAGGGTGTATCCATCAGCGCCGTTGATCACTCTCAACATGAAGTCTGACGATCCAACCACGACATCAAGCTGGCCATCGTCATTCATGTCAGCAAGTGCAGGAGGTGTCGGAAGGTAGACAGTGTCGTCGCTTTCCCAGACAAGGCTGCCGTCATCGCCATCGAGCACGTAGACTTTCTGGAACCTGGAAGAAATAACAACATCCGGAATGCCGTCGCCCGTAATATCGCCAAGCGCAGGGGACGTGTCAAAATTTCCATCCATGGACGCTGCCCAGAGTAATTCGCCATCCTTTACATTGAACGCGTAGACAGTGTCCTCGCTTCCGAGGACCACATCGCCTGTACCGTCGTTGTTCAAGTCTCCAATAGCGGGAGATCCATTGGAAAATCCGGTTTCGAAATCGTACTGCCACAATACTTCGGCGTTAATGCCGTTAATTATTGTAACCACTCCTCCTGAAACAACCACGATATCAAGCCATGTGTCGTCGTTGAAGTCTTCGACAGCGGGAGTCGATTTTACCGGTGCGCCAGTATCGTAATTTACGGCGAGTGCGCCAGTATCTCCAAGGAACGCATAAAGTTTATTGTCATATGATCCGACAATCACTTCCGCCTGGCTGTCGCCTGTCTGATCGGCACACACGGGGGACGATTCCACAAGGTTCGATGTAGCGAAGGTCTTGACCGGAATTGGAGTTTCGAAAACGAGGTTAAGAGCGTAGATGTTAAAGTCGTTGGAACCGATAACGACATCCGCAACACCTTCGCCAGTAACATCCCTGATTGCTGGAGAGCTTTTTATCGGTCCGTCAGTCTGGTAATTCCACTGTACAGCACCATTCGTGCCCCTCAGAGAATAAATATTTCCGTCGCTGCATCCGAAAATGACATCCTTGGTGTCGTCCTTGTTCTGGTCATACGCCACAGGCGACGATTCCAGGTCTCCTCCGAGCGTCTGGTACCAGAGGCCGGTCATTGCGACCGTCGATCCGGACATCATAATGTCGTTGTCCGCGACATTTCCCGCTGAATCCTTCGAGGTGACAATAAATTCGTATTCAGCGCCGTCGACAGTCTCGATAGCGTAATGGCTGTTGCCGGTTGCCGTGTAAACTGTCGGAGGGATAAGGCCGATATTTGTTGTCGCGTGTATTTTATATTCTACCGGTCCCGACGGGTCGGTCGCGGGATAGTAAGCGATGATAGCTTTCTGTCCTCCCCACCATACATTCTCTATCCCTGCTTCCCCAGTCCATTCCGGCGGATCGGTATCCGTGGTGACATCGACCGTGATCCTGTCATAAAGGCGAGTGCCTGAGACAGAATCCCTTGCTACAATCGGGACCACAATTTCTCCGGTTGCTGTTGGCAGCCACGACGACCAGGTTCCGGGCTTGTATTTTAAATTCAGTGTCCAGGTGGAAATTCCCTCGCCCGACGCACCCGCAATATCTTTTTGGAAGGGTGCGAAGCCGACTGTCGCGTTGAGCGGCTTGCAGTCCAGAAATACCGATTTAACATCGTCCTGCCAGTCCAGAACATCGACCGAAACGGTTAGATCGTAGCCTGTCGGGTGCATTGAGCCATCGACAGTGATGTTCGTGAATTCAACAGGCTCTTCCGGATGATCCGGAAATGACGCGTCGATGATGAATGGCACGCTTAAATTGTACGGAGGCGGCTGAGGGAGACTCAGCGAGACATGTTCGGTGTACTGGGACGCGGGGCCGAAAAATCTGTCCTCGGTCTCACGCGCGAAATTTATGAACGGGTCAGGATGGTAAGGGTCTCCTGACCAGAAAGCAGTAAGTCCATGTGCGTTATCGAGTTTACGTCCTGTGTTCCATTCGTCGAGAAGCACTACCGCGCGTACATCGAATCCACCGACCACTGTAGGATTAACCAGGGTCGCATCCAGATCTATCAGTCCGGCGGAAATGTCGAACTGGAAATTGCTCAACTGAATGCAGTTGGAGCACGCAGGCGGCTTGACGAATGCTGTCACATTGAAATGCTGTTCAAGATCGCGTTCCATTGGGACGAGGTCGATTTTATTTTCGTATGGAAAGATGTCGAGTACCCATCCACCCCATATTGTACGGTTCCTTGAATTTTCGAATCCGAAATCAGCGCTAGCGGCTCCGGTGTCGGAAATGCCAAGAGCTCCCAGCGGATCTTTTCCACCGCTGCATCCCGAGGCGATTATTACTGTGGTTAAAATGAGAATTGAGATTATCGTGATTGACTTGAGAATCCTCAGCTGAGACATATTGAATAACACTCCTCCGGCAAAAAATACTGCAAAAGCGTAGCCGATTAATTCAATAATTAAGTGAATTGGGTTGCATAATTAGTATGGCGATGGAGCGATTTGGCTGGACGTCGATTTATTAATGAAACGAGGTTAAACGCTTATATTTCCGTGTAATATTTAATCAGAATTAATTTGATCGTATGCGGAACATAAAAAAATCCCGCACTACGTACGGGATTGGAAATACATATTCTTTAATGAATTACTTGTCCGGGACAAAATCCGGCGTTCCCGTATGCCACCTGTTTCCCTGGTGCTGAGCCCACATGTAGGATTCCGGAACCGGTGCATGCAGGTCGTGGATGAATGTAAACCCTCTCATATTGCACACGATCATCTCGAGTTCACCGTCGCCATCCACATCACCGACAGCGGGAGTGCCGTTGATCTCGAGCTTGGTTCCTGTGGATACCTGCATCTTGAATAGCTGTTTGCCCATCCAGTCACCGGGGAGGTCTTCGCCATCAAGGAGCACCAGGTCGCAGAATCCGTCCCATCGTGCGTATATCGCGTTCAATTTTCCATCGCCGGTGAAATCGCCGACAATCGGTGCGGAATAATTTACCGCGGCTTCGGGATTTACGTCCGGACCAAGGGACTGAACCATTACCTGTCCGTTGACACCGTTAATTCCATAGATGGACCATTGTCCTGCAGTGTACAAGGTCACGACAAAATCGTAAATTCCATCGTCGTTGAGGTGGACAGGAGCGACGCCCCGGCGTCCATTTCCCCAGAGCTGTGTATCATTGAGCCAGATCTGATCTCCCGTTGCGCCATTTATTGCGTACAGAAGTCCGGTTGGACCCGACGGAGCTCCTGATTTTCTCGCACCGAATATAGCGTCAGGTACATCATCGCCGTTTACATCGGAAAGCACGACGGGGCAGTCGATATTGTTCATTCCGGGACCGACATAGAACGTCCAGATCTTGGAGCCATCGGATCCGTCGATCATGTGGACAGTTGTGTCGTAGCCGCCGATGCAGACGTCGGGGATCGTGTCACCGTTGACATCCGCAACCGCCGGTGCGCCCTGGAGGCCGCCACCGCCGACATACTCCCATATCTGCTCGCCGTTGGTTCCATTTACAGCAAATACCGATCCACCACCGGTTCCAACAACAACATCGGGCGTTGTATCACCATTGATGTAAGCTATCGCAGGTGAGCTTCTCATCAGGATTCCATCGCCGGGGACGAATTCCCACAAGGGAAGTCCGGTCGCTCCATTCAATGCGTAGACGATCGGCGCATCGCTCGCGACAACAACATCCTGCTTATTGTCATTGTTCAAATCGACAAGGCACGGTGAGGTCTGCACCTCTCCGCCGGCATCGAATTCCCAGATAATCGTGTCCTGGTTTCCCGTTCCGTTTCCTTCGAATATCTGGACGAAACCCTCCCTGTTTCCAACAGCGATATCGTCGACACCATCGCCGTTGACATCGCCGAGTGTCGGGCCGCTCCAGATGCCGTCCTGTCCCGCGGGCTGTCCCTTAATGAAGGTCCAGCGAGAATCGATCGAGTACCTGGTCAGGGAGTATTCAAGCATGTTATCGTCAATCCAGCCCTGTGCGTCCTTAAGTCGGATTCCGAAGTATCTCTTTTCATTTGACGGAGCTCCGCCAGCCTGGCCGAACTGTGTATACCCGGTGTAATCGTCGGAGGACACTACTTTTAAACTAGTGCCGTCGAAAGGCGACGACTGGGAGTTGCCATAGAAAATATATTCAATAGGATACGAAATATCCCACGCTTCCTTGTAAAAAGCCCATACGAGTTCAGGACCCGAGATGTGATCGTAAATTCCTATACCCTCGGGGAAGATCGGGGGTTCGTTATCGTAAACGACTGGAAGATCGAAATCATACATGTAGTCGTATTTTCCGACAGGGTCGTGGGCTATCAAAGTTACTGTTTTCATTCCAGCCGGTGCCCCACCGCCTTCGGTGAGATGATACTGCCACCTCGACTTATGATTGGGCGGGTCATCAGAGAGTTTGTCCATTAACGCAGGCTCAGGATGGCCCATTTCGCTGAGGTCGAGTTCGACTGTTGATATGTCGCTCTGCCAGTCCATGATGTCCACGATGATGAAATAGTTTGATCCCTGCGGATATATTATTCCGTCCTCATCTTCAAAAACAAAACACGAGACGGCTTCGTCGGCATTCGATGGCCAGCTGGCGTCTATCTTGTAGATCATGGAGAGGAGGGGATAGGTGTTCTGCTTGGTGAAAATGTAGTCCCGTCCGTGGGTTTCCTGAGCTCCGAACGGACGAAATTCGGTATCGAAATTAAATGCCTTGTACGGGTATGCATCTTCAGGCATTCCCGCTTTATGAAGAGTGGTTAGACCGTCCCGGTTAAGGAGCCTGACCTGATCTGATGGAGGATAAATAATTCCACGGACATCGTAGCCTGTAATACTTGTCGGATTTTTAAGCTCGACATAAACGTACAGGGTTGTTTCGGTTGCACCGGGTTCAATCTTCCAGACATTCAATTTTACGCAATCAGCGCATGACGGCGGCTTCACGAATTTTGTGACTTCGACATGTACGTCGTTTGTTCTGAGAGGGACAACTTCTGCCTGGATATCGATGAGATTCCCCGAATCGTCATAGACATCGGTGAAGTTAAATACGAACTCGCCCCAGAGCGCATGGTTAGAATTATTGGACTCTTCCCCGACTGATTTATTGTCAGGTGTTGTGAGGTCGGATGTCACGGGATTGTTACCACCCGAGGAACATCCGAAAAGTACCGTTAAGGCAAAAATTAAGCCCGCGATGGGCGCAATACTGGAATTGTGTCTCGATAGCATCGGAGACCTCCCGCCTGTTAAGGCGTTTATCTTTGAGGCGCGGAAGAAAGGTACTAATTTTCAGGCATAAAATAATATAGCCTTATTTCATTATAAAATCGGGTTGTATACCAGTCAAGACGGATATGCGGTCAGAACTAAATAAATCGATGTTAAAAAATCAGCTCATGCCTCGACGAAGTCTGAAGATATACTCCCCAGATGCCCGAAACCAGCATGGTTTTGATTATATCGATAGTGACGAATGGCGCGATTCCGGCTGTCCATGCTACGGAGAAAGCTTCGGCGACAGTTTTACCGTTAAGTAAGACGAATGAGCCAAGCCAGTAAGAGCCTATCATGTAGATTATCGCTACTCCCGTAATTGATATCCAGGCGCCATGGATGAACGTAGCGGGGTACCTTCTTGAAAGAGCGCCGGTTATCCAGACTGCGGGAAGGAACGCGATCAGGTAGCCGAATGAAGGATTGAGAAGAATTCCAGGGCCGCTCATTCCGCCAGCGAATACTGGCGCACCCAATAAGCCTAAAGCCAGATACTGTCCGACAGCGACCAGCCCCCATCTGGGTCCAAGTACCAATCCCGCCAGCAGTACCGCCGCTATCTGAAGTGTCATCGGGATGGGCGTCGATGGAAGTTCAAAAGACATTCTTGCCGATAAGCTTATCAGCAGCGCAAAACCGATTGAAAATGACAGGTTCGTGATGAATTCACGTATGTAGGCGATCTCGCCGGTAGTGGTATTTCTGTTTTGCATACTTCGATCCTGTAACTGAAAAACACAGTCTGATTTTTTATCGTCAGTTTTCCCGACTTATTAAATAACCCCCGATTCACGGAAACGGGTAATTAGCCTTGTTTCCGTTTACCCAGTCATGGGCGTATACCGCCTGGCTGTCCGTCAGGCTGTAATTGTCGACCTCTTTTCCCTGGGCCGAGTACCACATCAGGTTCCAGGGATTTTTATTAATGGAGTTAGGTTCCTGCGCGTACGCGGCAGCCTCGTCGCAGAACAGCGGAGGCTTGTTCTGGCCTGAGTTGCAGAAAGTGTTATCCGCGGCACAGGACGATCCATCGTCCATTTTTAAATTGTTATTTTTGTCGAGCAGGTATATATCGAAAAATCGCCCCAGCGCATGGCCCATTTCATGGGCAAGTGTGATCGGAATTCCATTTGGCGGAGGTCCGCTGGCATTTTTCGCAAGGACAGTAATCACATTTTCCGTGCTGTGAAAAACGCCCGGACACATGCTCACGACATACGCGCGATGGTCGTCCCCCTCGGACATATTCACGTAGTAGACATTCAGGTCCCCGGGATAATTCGCCTTCCCGAAAGCCTCGTGCATGTTAGCGTCCTCGCCGCCGTTCAGATTTTTATATTCAGGATTCGTCACCCAGAAAAATGAGCCGGAATTTTCAAGCACGAAATTAAATCCGTATTTGTTCCAGAATTGGTTCGCCCAGTTAAAATCGGCCATTGCGTGATCCCAGTTTGTAACAGCGCCATTGCCCGATCCGTCGTCGGCAGCGCACCAAAGAGCCATCCCGATATCGCGAAGTTTCGGGTAACCGGAATCATAGGTGAATTCCGGCGACACCCCCGCGTCGTTTCTCGCGATGATCCTGTACTGGATCGCGCTGTTAGGGCCGGCGTAACGTGGATTTCCATCGAGCCAGCTGCTTTCCGGATGCGGAGCCGATTTAACTTTTTTCCATTCCCATTCGTACGTATCCCAGTTCCAGTCCAGACGCTCGATATCGTACCAGTCGACATTGCCGGCAAGCGGTTCCCATTCGAGTTGCACTTTTCTGTCGGTAAGCGACGGGTCTGCGTCGGAGGCGGTGAACATATTCACGTTGGACGGAATAGTAGTGCCTACGGGAATTCGTATTATTTTGTAAGCTGTCAGGTCCAGCCATGAAGGAGCGTTATCATTTTCAACATCCCGTACCGTAATCAGGCACATGTAAAATCCGTTGGGAGCTAATTTGGGATTGGTTACATTTACCTTGAACCGGGAATATCCAGCCCCGCTCGACTGGAACGCTGAGAATTTTTTACCATCGAATAATTCCGGGCACTCGATTGTCGGTACGAAATGCGACCCCTGTCCCTGGTAATCGTAGACGTCAAAAACAATATCCACAGAGCCGGAACCGTCCGGTTTCATTCCATCGCCGACCGGCTGCTGGTCCGCGGTGATTTTCCACGGCTCCGGGCAGTTTGCCTTCGATGGAAAATCATCGATCGGATCGTCGACAGGTTTGGAGGTTGGTGGCGCCCAGCACGCATCGACCGCGTAGCCAATGACAAGGAATCCCGACGGCTTGTGGATTTGGTATTTCTGGATGTTGGACGTACCCGCGTAGAACGCGTTTCTCGTGTTGTTCGGATCGGGAGTTGAAAACCGCTTGAAGCCGTTCAGTGTCGTGTTGGGATATGGCGGTGTAGCATATTTGCCGGACATATATCCCTGAAGCCCACCGGGACCCGATCCGAAAGTGTTGACGTTATAAAGTGTCGTATGCCCGTCCGCGTTGACCAGCTCGCCGGAGTTCTGGAGGTAATCCGACGTAATCAGCGGATTCACGTAAAACTGGTGATTCCCCTGCGTCATCATGATCCCCCGGACATCAAACCCTGTGAAATCAGGATTCGGGAAGGGATGCCGGATCTCGATACTGACCTCGATCGTACCGGGATTCAGGGCGGTGATGCCCTTGACCTTGACGCAGTTTGTGCAGGGGGACGATTCCAGCCAGTAAAGGATGTTCCAGTGTCCGGTGGAGATACGCTCCGGGACAAGTTCGTATTCGTGCGTATCGGTGTCGATGGTGATCGTGTTGTATGACCATAGAGCGCGGGACGCGTACTCACCGGTCGGTGCGTCGGTGATGTACTGGGGAGATTGTGAGGGCGGGTCGGTGATGGGTAGCACGGGACCGGAATTCTGACCGGAGCAACCCATGGCGGTAATGATTATCAGCACAAAGACGGCTAAAGCGCTCGAATTGAAACGCACGAAAACACCTCTTAACGGTTAGAGAAACGCGGGAATAATTTTTCTCGATGTGACTGCCAATATATTCCGTGAAACTGCCCTTGTCCCGGTCCACGGCCGCCCTGGCAGGCGTAAAAATAACATGGGGATTATACCAGAGTAATCACATACGTACCAGTGTTTCTGATCTTATCTGTCACCTGCGGCTTATCAAAAATCTTGTAGCATACACAAATGTAGCGTTAGCTGAATTTGTGTGTGTCTGGCTTGACCTACCCCCTGTTTTAGTACCACCTGGAGTTTGGGTTTTTCCAGGCAATCGGTATTACCGGTCCCTGAGGGCGTAGCCCGAAGGGCTCTGTAATACCGAGCCGCGAATTCTCTCGGCGTTTTATAACCGAGCGATG
>DASWIV010000379.1:0-2779 GCA_036397475.1 bacterium | reverse complement strand
GTAAGCATGGTAACCATGCGCTTTACATTGACCGCGATCGCAGTCATCACCGCCTGGAATTTCATCTTCGCCAGGCCGTAATACCGCTCCCGGTCGAGTCCGTGGTGATTATTCATTTCTCCGAATTTTGCTTCCACACGTCCCCGTTTGAGGCGACATCGGGAAGGAGAGTAGCATAGACACGGTTATCGTTTGTCCCCGCTGAATTTGGATCGTCCCATAGTGAACCCCATACATGGCTGTTCGGATCGTCGCGACGCATTAGATTGCCGACATAGCCCGGTCAGGTAATCACAAGGATACTTGAGAAGATACCTGTACCCAGGTAATCCGACTCAGGAAATATTCCATTAATTGTCAGGAGAATGGCACAATTCGGAAAAACTATCCGATTTTTCGTTCAGCCTTCATTATTTATACACGTATACATTTAACCATTATTAAACGTTATTGCATTTCTTGTTATTTTATTGTAAATTATTTAACCAGGTGAATTATTTCACTTCGATGCAATTACGGCTTTACTTCCTCTAACGGGTTTTCAGGGGAATAGAAGCTTTCTATAGCGGACTGGAGACTGACAAATGAAAAAGTTACGTTTTGCAATGATTACGTCGAAACTGTCAGGATTATTGTTATCCTGCGCAGGTCAATCTGGCAGCCCGAATTCACCAATCTCTTAATTACTGAATAATGAAAAAAGTTCAAACGGTATACAGACTGGATTTTCATCACCTGATAAATTAGCGGGTAATCACTTACTTTGGACACATCCCGATATTTACATCGATCATGAAATTCAGTTATCCAAAACACTCACCAACCGGCAACTTTTCGGGCACTAGAATGTGATTGACTGGCTGGAGAAGAGTCCATGGTAATCGAAATGCAGATCTCTCAACCTTTTTCGTTATGGGATTCGACCGGATTCACAGTCAGATTTCCTGAAGACGGAACCTGGGAATACAGAAGAGGAGCGTAATAAAAATGGAGGCAAAAATGAACAACAAACTCAACACAATTACTTTACTGCTCATGGTATTTGCATTGATCTGGACCGGATGTTCCGGGAAAGATACACCAATTGAACCTGGTAATGTCACGATATCAACTTCCCAGTATTCGGACGATCAGGCTGGTGGTCGCAAGCTCTGGTCCTACCATCTTATTTATGTTAACCCTGCAGGGAATAACAATCCGGAAGTTGAAATCATACCTGTCAGATCCGTTACCGGACACTGGAATATCCTCAACTGGATTGAAAAATCTCCCTGTTCGGACTGTTTCAAACTAACGAATCTGGCTCCATCCGGTAACGGCACTCTAATCGCCGATGTTGAAATCACTCATCCGTTCACAAACCCGAATTTTACAGGGTTTGATGTACGCGGCATCGTGATATTCAACGGAAGCGCGTCATTCCCTGATTCCGGATATGTTTTTTCCGATTCCGCACTTGGCGACGGTACGCTGGTCAATTATGATGGCTACACGAGGCTTTATTACGGCGATACTGCAGGAACCGGACCATTAGGACTGCAGGGATACTTGAAGGGCAAGTATGCTACTCCAACGGCCCCAGACGCAGATTTGAATCCTTACAAGCGAATTATTACGTCTGCTCCATCAAATACCCGGAACGCGTTTTATGCCGATGCGAATGTCATTGAAAATTTTGAAATCGATATGCCGGACGGCGGCCCATTTGTTTTCGGCTACGCTGTTGATGCTTGCTGGGCACCACCTGTTAATAACCCAGTAGTCGACCCGATGACTGACTTCGGTGAGAATGCCAACTGCGCCGAGCCGTGGTGGATAGACGCCTATGATAGTGGACCTGGGTTGCTTGACACGGGTGGTACAACGAAAATAGAGATTTATGTTTACGACTGGCAGGGCAAAGAATCTTATAACGATCCGAAGATTGAATGTCCCGACTTATTTAATGGCACTTATACCGCTACATATGTAGCAACTACCGTCAGTGCTGAAAGGTTTTCGGTTGAAATTCCAAACGATAAACTTGCTCCTCCCGGCACTTATAATGTGTTGATCTCGATTGAAGATAAGGATAACGATCCTTTAAATAAGCCGTGGCTGGACCTGAGCGCATACCAGGTTATTGAAATTGAGGTGTTGGAAGACACTAGCATCGCATTAGATGTTACACCGGACGGGCTTAACTTCTCGCCTTACAGGATTGCCCTTTCCGGTGACTATGCATATATAGCTTCCCGCGCCTTTGGCCTCCAGATTTTCGATATATCGGATCCAACATCGCCCGCGTGGATCTCATCCGCTCCTGCATCAGACAGTGCTTCGGGAATCTCGGTAATTGGTCCCTATGCGGCACTTGCGGTTGGGGATAATGGGATTCAGTTGTTTGACGTTTCGGATCCGTACCAGCCTGTCAATGTAAAGACAGTCGATACACCAGGATACGCGGACGATGTCTTAATAAATGGAGATTACGCGTATGTATCGGATGATACGGAGGGCTTAACAGTAATGGATATCACTCCGCTCGCTGATGCATCGGTTGTTTCCACTATGCAAACAGGTGGTGCAGCGGTTATGACTGCAATAGATGGAAATATGGCTTATATTGCGATCGCCTGGGAAGGATTCGTCATTGCGGATATATCAGATCCCTTGGCTCCGGTTCTTATTAATACAATTCCTGTTACCAATACTGCGCAAGGAGTCAAGTTTGACAACGGCTATGCTTATGTGGCAGATTATCCGGACAAGCTTCATGTTATTGATGTCGACCCACCTG
>DASWIV010000378.1:0-2360 GCA_036397475.1 bacterium | reverse complement strand
TTTGAGGAAGAAGTAAACGAGGGCTCATTCACCCGTTTTGAAAGGCAGTATGGTTCGTTCGAGAGGCGATTCAGCCTTCCGAAGAACATTAACGATGGCGATGTAAAGGCTGATTACAGGAACGGCATCCTGACTCTGACAGTACCAAAGACAGAGGAAGCGAAGCCAAAGAGCATCAAGATCGATGTCAATTAAGCATTCAACGCATTCAGGGCGTTGACAATAAAACCTCCTATTTACCTCCCAGGTGATAAAGCCCCCGGACCTATTCCGGGGGCGTCTTTTTATTCCGGCGGATTTTATTCTATCTGTGGAAACCCGTTAAGCAGATAACCGGCACAGAATTTCCGACTTAATGTGATTTTAATTAGGAGTGGACGCATCGACATTTATAACCGATTGTCCAAAGTGCGGATATGATAACGATCCCGCATTCAGGTTCTGCATAAAATGCGGCACCATGCTTCCGGGGGAACGTGGCACTTACGGGAGCAAAACCAGGACAGGGATCAACCGCGGAATTGAGCCGTCGAAGAGCGAATTAAATGAGGAGCCAGTGTATGATCCATCGGGATCGTCCGAGAGAACCAGGTTTCTTTACGTAAAGGATGAAGGAACGATAGATGCCGATGTGATCGCGTCAATGCAGAATCCGTCGGGATGTACGGTATTGTTTTTCCTGATATTATCAATCGCGATGCCGCACGTTGGGATATTCATGAGCATTCTGTGGTTCATGAAACCGCGATTCCGGAAAGCGGTGCCAAGTTTACTCATCGCCAGCGCTGTCGGATTTATCCTGTGGGCGCCTTATTACTATGTCGGATTTTAGCCGTCGCCATCATCCACTCCCGCGATTCCCTCACCGCTTCTACTTCCCATAACTTCAAAAGTGACCGGTCCCGGTTTTACATCTTCGCCGCCTATTTCGCTTGCGGAAATTTTTCTCGCCATTTCATTTGCGGTTTCCACGATCTCATCCTGGAAATTTTTGATGTCCCCATCATCGGGCCAGGTCTTTGGAGCGGGTGGGGAGGGCTCGATATGCAGTGTCTGGGTCGGGAACGCGAATCCGATTCCAAGGTCGTGTGCGAGACGAATTATATTATGGATAGCACGAAAAATCTGAAAGTACGGATCGGAGAGCGCAGGTATTCAGGTATATCGGAATCTTCGTTAACCAGTTCCGGGGCTTCTACGAAATCATCTTCTTCGATCGTGAATCCAAGGTCTTCCTGTCCGACTGAAAGTTCGACTTCGACAACGGAATCCTGGGTGGCATCCGGCTCCGAGCCGGGGTCCGGAGAATCCTGGGCGAAAATGGCTGTCCCGAGAATGATGAAGGTCGGGATAATTAGTCCGATTAGCGGCTTAAGTGTTTTCATGCTGATTGTGTCCCTGGTCCGGATGGGGTGTAGTTTACATTAAGTGGTGAAGGATGAAAACTAATTTGCCTGAAGTATCTTTGAACGATGATTGCCGGGATCAGCGGATTCCGACTGATTTTTCATAAAGGGCCATTACGTAGTTAACCATGGTGGATTCTTTCTTGTCCCACTGCATTTCGCCACGTACCGATTTCACTGGAGCGATGCCTTTGATCGAACTGGATGTAAAAATCTCATCTGCGCTGGAAATATCGTCGACCGTAAATTTACCTTCTTTCACATTTTTACCGTCACTTTTAAGAAGATCCAGAACCAGTCCGCGAGTAATTCCCGCGAGAAGCCCGCAGTCGAGAGTCGGGGTGTAAAATCTGCCATCACGTACGAACCAGATATTGGAGGTTGTGGCTTCGGTTATGTGTTCATTTTCATTCAACATGAACGCGTCATCAGCGCCGAGTTTTTTCGCCTCAATCAAAGCCATCACATTGTTCAGGTAATTCCCGGATTTGATACCGGGGTCCATAGCGAGCCTGGAGTTACGCCTGACCGTACTAAGGCACATTACGACTCCATCGGTATAAACGCTCTTTTTGACCTGTGGTAATTTTTTGATGAAGAGGATCAGGTTCGGATCGAGACAGGACTCGGGACTAATTTCAAGCTTTCCGATCCCACGTGTAATAATAATTCTAATGAAGGATTCCCCACCCCAGTCTTTATCCGATATTGCCGCTTTTATTTCGTCGTAAAGTTCCTGGTCTGACATGTGCAGGTTCATGGAAAGCCGGCCTGCTGAATTTTTCAGTCTCTGCAGGTGAGGTGTCCAGGCGATTATCTCATCATTCACCGTCCTGAAAGCCTCGTAGATTGAATCCCCGAACAGGAAGCCGTGGTCGAAAACGCTGATGTAAGCGTTATCGGGCGATAATTTCTCGCCATTGATCCTGACTATATATTCTTCATTCAGTTTAC
>DASWIV010000377.1:0-14651 GCA_036397475.1 bacterium | reverse complement strand
CCGAATCCACCGAGATCGCTCCATCCCATCTCGACCGGAATTGTCGCCACCTTGTCCGCCTTTTCCATGATTGCGTAGTCAATGCTTGTCTTGAGATTTTCAGGCAGGTTTGTGTAAGCGTTCAATATGAGGTCATAACCTGTCCAGTCGATTACAGGTTTTTTCAAAGCAGGATTCGGCTTCCTGAGGTCCTGGTCAACTTCGGTGATAATTTCATACAACTGAGGCTGGTGTATTTCAATGTGGTAGAGCATTGTCGCGGCGGAGAAAATAAAGATTCCGCCATTCCAGAACCACGATTCATCACCTGTATATCGCTCCGCGATTTCCTGTGGAGGCTTCTCGTGAAATTTTTCGACCTGGTACGCTTTCATCTCGCCAGTTCGCAATTTTGTTATCTCAAAACTTTTTTTGACATGGCCATAATGCGGCTCAGGATGAGCTGTCGGAATTCCCAACGTCGCCAAATATCCCGCGCCAGCGGCTTTCAGTGCCGATTTCAAAGCCTGCCTTAATTTATCTGGGTGGTTAATGTGATGGTCGCACGGGAGAAAAATAATATTCGCGTCTTTATCGCGGTCGTAAATCATTTTCGTGGCGAGTGCCATCGGGAGTAAATTGTTCCTGCCGACAGGCTCGATTATGATCCCGACCGCCCTGTCACGAGCCATATCGCGCACCAGTGGCGCCTGCTCGGGTACCGTAATCAGGAACCTTCGCTCCGGCGGAATTAATCCATCGAGGCGATGGAGAGTCTGGCTTAGAAGTGGCTCAGCTCCAGCCAGCGAGATCAGGTGCTTTGGATGGGAAATTCTCGATAGTGGCCACAGCCTGGTTCCGCTTCCACCGGATAGGATTAACGCATAATCCACGTATTCAATCTCCTTAAGAGAACTACATGGAGGATTTTAGCAGATTATTATTCCGGATGCGCAGTTATCAGGAGATGATCAGGCTAATCGTGAAAATAAGAAATCGCGGCCAGTAAATTGACCGCGACCGGTTCTCAAGAAAATGGTTTAATCTACAGTCCTTGGATTGCGTCATTAATAATCGTGTAAAAATTATCAATGATCAGGTTACCAAAAATGGTCAAAGCTGCCACCGCAGCAATACACACCAGCGATAATATCAGTGCGTATTCTGTTAGCCCCTGACCTTTCTGGTTGCGCAATTTACCTGTTATCATGCTTGTCATGGTTGAAGCCTCCCGATTGTCAGGGACCTACCATCAACCGTGATTATTATACCACAGGTATTATGATATAACAAGCTATATTTTAAAATAGCTTGCAATAATAGTGATGGTCCTGATAATCTCAATTTCTGTATATTTAAATGCCATTCAGGGTGTTTTTCTTAGGATTTAATGGATTTCTTCAGAATGTGCGAATAATGACACACCTCAGACCTGAAGAAGAATCCTGTCTTTTCAATGCCACACTTTTCGAGAATCTGTTCAAAAATTGGGTGTCTTGATCGATTTTAATATTACTTAAAGTATGCATCATCATGGACCCGCAAGCCGCTACAGTCGCGGGCTATGTATGAATAAGGCACGAGGCGGACGTATTCACATTCTAAGGGGAAAAATTATCAGTAAGAATTTCATTTCGGCACGGTAAATGTACATTACTCGTTGGTGTGCTATACGTACGCCCTGAAAGCTGACTGATTAATGAAAAATTGCGAACACATACATATGGTTGGAATTGGCGGGATCGGGATGAGTGCTCTCGCCAGATTACTTGTCCAGTTAGGTTATAAAGTAACAGGTTCCGATATTCATAACGGGAACATCATTAACGACCTCAGGGCACTTGGAATCGAGATCCAGGTTGGCCACCTCGCCGAGAACATTAAAAACGCCGATTGCCTCGTGATATCCTCCTCGATTCGCGACGAAAATTCCGAGCTGAAAGCCGCCAGGATGATGAATATCCCCGTGATTCACCGAGGCGAGATGCTTGCGATCCTTATGGACGCCGAGCGTGGAATCGCCGTCAGCGGTACGCACGGAAAATCAACTACTACGGCGATGCTCGCGTATATTCTCGAAGCTGCAAACTGGGATCCATCGGCATATGTGGGCGCGATCGTCCCGAAATACAAGGCGAACGCTAAATCCGGTACCGGCGACTGGTTTGTCGCGGAAGCAGATGAATCGGATGAATCTTTCCTCAGATTAAATCCTGAGATCGCGGTCATCACCAATATAGACCTTGATCATGTCGATCATTATAAGGAAGCCGGCCACCTCCATTCATGTTTTAAAAGATTCCTTGAAAAACTTCCGAGCCGAGGATTCGGTGTAATTTCAGCCGACGATATCGGGGTAGGATCGCTCGGGGGCATTTTTGGAAAGCCGCTCGTGACCTTTGGAATCGATAATCCGGCAGATTGTAACGCTGTGGATATAGTCGACGGCGATTTCTGTTCGACGTTCCAGATAGTTTGGCGCGGAGACAAACTTGGCGCAATCACCATCAACGCTCCGGGGCGGTTTAATGTACAGAACGCGCTCGCGGCGGCTGCGACAGCACTCGCTCTCGGTATCGATTTCCACTCCATAAAACTTGGCCTTGAAGAATACAAGGGTATTTCGCGAAGGTTCGAAATACACAAAAACAACGGATTTATGGTTGTCGATGATTACGCGCATCACCCGACTGAAGTTAAAGCCACCTTGTCCGGTGCTCGCGCGAATACATCCAGGCGAATAATCGCGGTATTCCAGCCACACAGGTACACGCGAACACAATTTTTTGCAGATGAATATGGAAGAGCTTTCGATGACGCCGATGAAGTGATCGTTACCGATATTTATTCCGCCGGCGAAAATCCGATCGATAACGTCAACAGCCGCATGGTTATCGACTCGATCCGGAAATCTTCGAAAGTAACAGTAACTGAAGTAAGCAGCCTTGAAGATGTAATTAATAGATTGAGAGCTACTGTCAAGCCCGGAGACATAATTATTACCATGGGAGCGGGAGACGTCCACCAGGTAGCTAGCACGATCGCTAATGACCCGAGTGTGCTTCCCGACTACGCCGAGATGGCGTACCACATGCAGACTGGATAAATCCAATCCACACTTGATATAGTAGAAAAACCAATGGGGAAGAAGACGTTACATGTAGCGGTTTTAATGGGTGGGCCTTCATCGGAGAGAGAAGTTTCGATCGTATCCGGGAAGGCGGTATCCGATGCGCTTCGCGGCAGGGGATTCGATGTAACAGAGATCGACTTCGACGACTCCACGTACGATAAATTAAGCGAACTCAAACCCGATGTGGCGTTCATCGCGCTTCACGGCAAACCCGGCGAGGACGGGTCTGTCCAGGGAATGCTTGAAATTCTCGGGGTCCCCTACACCGGATCGGGAGTACTCGCGAGCGCTCTGACTATCGACAAGGTCAGGAGCCGGGAATATCTTGAAGGCCACGACATCAGGATGCCAAAGGGCGAGGTAATCGATACTGTCGACGAGGTCCATGAAGCGATTGATAATCTTCTCGCACGTGGCGCGAATTTCCCACTGATAGTGAAACCGTCGAGCGCGGGATCATCGGTTGGACTTTCGAGAGTCCATGAACCTGAAAAAATGGTAGGGGCTGTCGAGGAAGCATTAAAATATTCAAGCCAGGTAATAATTGAAGAAAATCTTACCGGACCGGAAGTTACGATCAGCATAATTGGAAACGGACAGCCGATCATTCTTCCGACGATCGAAATTACAACAGAAAAAGGCATATACGACTACGAAGCGAAATACACTCCGGGAATGAGCCATCATATCATTCCTCCGGAGATCGACCCTGAGAAAGTGCGCGAAGCGGAGGAGCTCGCGTTCAGGGCTTATAAATTACTGGGATTATCAGGATGCGGACGTGGCGAGGTTATATTCGACAGCGAGATGCATCCGAATTTCCTCGAATTCAACACCATTCCCGGAATGACAGCTGTCAGCCTTCTTCCCGACGCTGCACGTGCCGCTGGGATTGAATTCGGGGAATTGTGTGAGCGTTTGATTAATTACGCTCTCCACGAATGAAAGAGGCACACACAAACAAGTTTGTGTATGCTACCTGGAATTAGAAGCCATGTAGCATTGACAAACTTGTTTGTCAGTGCTCGAAATTGAGAGACGTAGTAAGAGGGTAACAAGAGAGAGTGAGTATTACGTGCCGAGTGAGATTGGCATGAAAGAATTAATTATTCTGGTTATTTGTTTTGTTCTCTACGTCACTGCGGTTGAGATGTGGGAGGACAGAATGCACGATTCACGCCAGGGAGAGCTTGTCCAGCAGGAGACGAGCTTTACTTACGTTCCTCCGGAACCACCCCTGTCTGACGATGGCGGCTCTATTATGGCGGAATAACTGATTGACGAATATCCTTATTCCCTTCCCGGAAATAACAACAGAATCTTGCATGCGTAAATTTTCTGGCAGCCACCTTCCTATATTTCATTTTCATAAAATGATATAATCGTAATGCTATCCGCTTTTCTTTCACTCCTGAAATATCTTCCTCAAATGTCCGGAGGACATCATGTTCCGTCTTTCATACGCTTTAATCACGGGATTAGCAATCCTTGCGCTGGCTATTGGATGCTCATCATCAGGCGAGAACCCGATTTCACCATCCTCACCTGATCTAGTGACAGATAAATCTGTATCAGGTAATCCCGCACAGACACACCTGTAGGGTTACTACAATGTTTACATCAATCCCGCGACACAGGAAGCCGAGGTTTCAGTCAACCGAAATGCGATGTTCACCGCGAATGTGGTGACTTTCATCAACTCGAATCCCGCGAATCTGGCTGTCAAAGTTAATGGAGTTGAAAATGGGGGTGCAATTCGGATATGCGGTACTTGCCAACTGGGAAGGGCCTGACCCGGAGAATCATCCGTCGAATGCTCAGGAAGCAGTCGCCGTTTCGGTTATGGATGATTCGTCTCTGTGGATGACAGGTGGAGACAACTTCGGTGGAAAGTTCGATTTTGATTTCAGCCTTTACGGATGGCACGGGCAGCCATCGGCAATGTCACTTGAATCGGGCGCGCTTGAAACACCTTACCAATTTTCCCCGACGGATATGATTCCGACATGGAAATCCGACTGATGGGTACTTCGTGAGTATCTTCGGCTGGATCGAGATGCCGCAGTAAAATGGAAATATCTTGTGGAAATTATCATCCAAAATACCCAAGTACTTGATTTAGGTAAAAATATGATATTAAATTTAGAGAGCTGGAGGTTCTAGCTCCAGCTCTAGTGGTATCACCTCCTTCCTGAATAAGATTTAACGGTTTCACCTAACTGATTTAACATAGCATCGCTCGCCTGTCAATATAATTTATCCACTTTAAAACCACATACTTTGTACAAGTTTAGTAAAATTATTGTTAAAGTTTAATTAAATTACCTAAACTACTAGAGGTACTCTGTATATAAATGGCGCAGAACTTATAGTTTATAAAATGAGAATTTATTTACTTGTAGGTGTATTCTTCCTAGCTGCCAGCTTTTGAGCGAGTTCTTCCGTTGCTTTCAAGCCCATCGAGCGTTTGGGGAGACATGTCGGGTCCATGTTCGTCATGCCGCAATTCAGGCAGACTGCGTCGTTGCAGTCGGGAATCCGAATTTCCTTCAGTGACCTCTTCCAGTCCTTTTTGAGCCATTCCTTTTCCACACCGCAGTCGAGATGGTCCCATGGTAGCGCTTCATCAACATGCCGCTCCCTGAAGTACCATTTAGGATCAATGTCGCTCTCGACAAACGCCTGCTCCCACGCGCCCCTGTCGCACTGGTCAGACCACGCGTCGAATCTCGCCCCATTCAGATATGCCCGCTCGACAACATCGCCCAATCTCCGGTCGCCCCGTGACATTATTCCCTCGATCCACGTCGAATCGACATCGTGGGACTTATACTCCACACCCTTCATTTTGCGAAGTGGAATCAGCAGGCGTTGTCGACGTTTTGTTTCTTCCGAGCCGATCATTTCCGCCCACTGGAATGGCGTGAACGATTTCGGGACAAATGTCGATGCGCTGATCCTGAACCGGAGGTATTTTACGGTGGTTTCACCATTCGCTTTCATTTCCTGGTGAATTTTCTGGATCGTCTTCGCTGTCTCTATAATTCCAAGTACGTCCTCGTCGGTTTCTGTCGGATGTCCGATCATGAAATATATTTTCATATAATCCCATCCGGAACGAATCGCGTTACGCATCGCCCGGTCAATGTCAGCGTCGGTGACCAGCTTATTGATAACAGCCCTCAGCCGGTCGGTTCCCGCTTCGACAGCGAGGGTGAGCCCGCCTTTTTTGTTGTGGACAAGTTTGTCCGTGATTTCCTGCGTGAGCTTCCCTACCCGGCTCGACGGCATGGATATTTTCAAATGATAATTTCTGTCCGGTCCTTTCATCGAATCGAGGAACGACGGAAGGTCTTCCCAGTCCGTTAAAGATAGGGCGAGAAACGACTGCTGTGTCCGTCCGGTGTGATGCAGGAGTTCTTCCGCCTGTTTGACGACCGTTTCGGTGTTCCGTTCGCGCCATGGACGGTAGATCATTCCAGCCTGGCAGAACCGGCATCCCTGCGTGCAGCCCCTCGCAGGCTCTACAGTCACGCGATTTTCAAACCCCTGCATGTGTGGAAGTGGAGGATTGGTCACCCACGGCGCGTCGTTGAGGTCCTCCACCAGCGCTTTGGTTATTACGTCCGGACCGCCAGCATGATTTTTTATTTCGGATACGGTTTTATCGGGATTGTAATTGACAGTAAAATGCGCGGGAATATAAGCGCCCTTGATTCCGGTGACGCCATCAATAAATCCCCAGCTATCGAGAATTTCTTTTTTGAGTACAATTTCTTTTTCAATTTCGCCACGTACCACGTCAATTTTATCCCGGAATGCAGCAATGCTCTCAATAATTTCAATAGTAGCGAATTCCCCATCGCCGATAAGGAAGCAGTCGAAGAATGCCGCCATCGGCTCGGGATTGAAGACAACTGGCCCGCCGCCAATGACAATCGGGAATCCACGAATTTCTGACCGTAGCGGAAGCCCCGATAAATCCAGCATCTGCAGAATGTTGGTAAAACAAAGCTCATGGGTGAGCGAAAATCCGAAGAGGTCGAATTCCCTGACAGGATGATAACTTTCCAGAGAATACAGAGGGGTACCCGACTCGCGGAGTCTTGCTTCCATGTCGGGCCACGGAGTGTACACCCGCTCGGAGACAGCGTCGGGATGGTCGTTGATAACGTACTGGATTATCTGGTGGCCGTGGTTGGCAGTCGCGATTTCCCATGTATCAGGGAAGGCGAGTGCCATCCGGCATTTAACAGAATCCCAGGCTTTTCTTACCAGGCCAACTTCACCTGCGAAATATCGTCCGGGTTTCTGGACATGCGGCAGGATATCTTCAAGCCTCGCGCGAATTTCCTCGGGAGAAATTTTCGAATCGATAATTTGCTGCATACAAAAATGTCCTTATAAATGAAACTACATATTTTCCCCGGTAAGGGGATTCAGTTCCGCCATTTTATTGACCATATAAATTGTAGCGAGTCCAAAAATAATGCTTCCAGTCATCCCGCCGATAAATCCCATTATCGCCGTTATCCGGGATTCGCGATCATAGGCCTGTGACAGCGACGCAAGCGATTTAATAGCCGACACAAGGCATCCAAATGAAAGGAAAATGCATCCTAAAAGTCCCAGACCCGGAATCGCCATCCGGGAATTATAACATGGAGCTCCCCTATAATCCCCACGCGTGCGGGGGCGGATGGAGATGACCGTCGCCTGGCAAGGGGAATAATGTCTGAGGCTTTTAACCGTCCCCATGCCTGCGGGGGGGAATGAGCCAATTTGTGCTAATATAATGTTCCAGAAATTCATTAAGGACCAACAAATGAAAACCTGTTATGGGATTCTTCCAGTTTTGATAATTTATATGAGTTTGATGATGTCATGCTCTTCTCATCAGCCTGTTTCTCCCGATTTGAAGAACTCGACTATTTACGGGCCTCACCGCCAGTTATGGGGGCTCTGGAATTTTGAGGTCACGCCGGATGGCAATGGATCGGCAGAAATTGAGGTAATTCCTGTGCGCTCGTCGCAATTTCACCTGAATGTAGTTGGAATTATCGAAAATACCCCGGGCGGGAAGCTCGGGGTCAGCAATATTTCTCTTGTCGATGGGATTCTCGATGTCGATGTAACACTCACTCATCCAATTCCAAATCCAAGGTTCACCGGGTTCGATGTCAGGGGAATTCTGATCGGGCACGGTGCAGGGCACAGTTTCGATCCTGAACTTCACTATGCAGGAACATATGACATCCAGCTTTTGAATCCCGATGGACACACAACCCTCTGGAATCCTGTCGATTACCAGGGAAGCGGGTATATCGACGGTAAACTCGGCAAGCCGAATTCGATAGCCCAGTTCACCTCACAGCTTAACGGGTACAAGTATTTCGCAGACGCGCTCACGGCAAATATGGATGTCGTGGATATGGACAAATCATCCCGGGGCGCATTTTCAGCCGGAACAAGCAATACAAGGCATTATGAAATTATGATCGGAGACAAGGGGCTCACTTTCCAATATGCCATCGACGCAAACTGGTATCCGCCGAGTGAGCCTGTAGAAGTGCCCGGAAGTTTCGATGCAGCCCGTGCGAACGCGCCGGAGCCTTATCATTTGAGTGCTTACCTGTCTCCGGATTACATTTTCGGGAACGATTCGGAAATTGTTGTCGATGTTTACGACTGGCAGAAGGACGTCGGCCAGGTTACGCTCCAGAGCAACATGCTCTCAAATCCTGTCGTGATGATATCCGGCACAGACATGGGCGACTTCACCCGATTCTCGGGAACAATCAGTAATGAAACCCAGCCATCAGGAATTACAACTTCACTCCTTGTGGGGGCGACGGGTACTGATCCGGATTCAAGCGTTACTTATTCGAGTTACATATTGTACGAAATTCCTCTTCCGAATAATGTCCCCGGCGGAATAATAATTACAATCGATGACGACAAGCAATACAAAACACTCAATCGCGTGTACAACTACATCGCGAACAATTACGACTGGGGGAACTCGGATCCCGCGCCGGTCAATTACCAGGATACGGACGGACCGTGGGATTTCACAAAGATACCGGCGACATCCGAAAGCCAGAGGGCTGCGTTACCTAAAACCGATCCTGAGGTTTCGGGCTTCGCGGGTGAATTTTCCGGGTCGGTGACTCATTTCTGGAAAGCCAACTGGGTGATAGCAACGGAAAGCGCTCTGATCTACCAGGCGGAATCGCATGATACGGGGAATAACAAAATGAATTTATGGGGAATCTACGAGCCTAACGAATATGGAGCAGTAAAATTCAAGGACCCGATCCAATTCGTTTACCCGCTCGACGATATCTCTCATTTCTCATCGTCCGGTACCGCTACTATCATTCCGTTCGCATTGACCATGACTGTCAAATTCGAAAGGTGGGGATTGAATTCCGGACTGGCGGTATATCCGGTCGAACCCGGACTTTATGGCTGGGGATGGGATGCTGACCTGTCCCTTGAAACAAGGACATTGATCACAATTTCGACCGGAGGAGCGCTCGGACAGGGTGAACTTGGCAAAGCGCTTTTATATGAATGGATCGCCGACAATGGGACAATTGTAGGGACGATCATCACCGGCCATGATCCGGACGGACCGTTCAATTTCGACGAATCGACGTATGAGATCACCGGAACTGGCGGAGCGGAGACTCTTAAATCTATCAGCTGACATCCAAAGGTAAAATCATGAAAACAAAAATTCTGCTGCCCTTAATTATGATCGTGCTGTTATGTGGACTGGCAAGCTCCTGTGGCAGCCCGGATAATAAAACCGGTCAGGATCAGGCGAATGATACTCAATCAACCGATACCGAAACAGATGTTCCTGTTGAGGATGTACCGGTAGAGCCGATCCCGGATTATGAGAATAATCCTCAGGCGGACATCATGGAGCAGATGATTGTCCAGGCAAAATCCTATATCGAACAGGGAGAGTTCGAGATCGCTATCACCAATTGTACCAGGGTACTTGCAGAGGATCCCGGCAATATCGAAGCCCTGAAAACCCGTGGAAACGCATTTTACGAGTCAGGCCGATGGAATAATGCGATCGAAGATTACTCCGCCGCGATCGATATAGACACGGAATACATGGACATCTGGTTCAACCGTGGCCTTGTGTATACAGAAATGGGGAAATTCGACCTTGCCATCAACGATTTCACGCAAGTGATCGAATCAAATTCCGGCGATGCCTGGGCTTATTTCATGCGAGGCAAAGCTCATCAGCTTTCCGGAAACCGGGATTCGGCGATCTCCGATTACGAGGCTGCGATCTCATTAGACCCTGACCTCGAGGAAGCTAAAACTGCCCTGGCGGGGATGAGAAAATCGGAGTAATTACCGGTATCGGGCTTCCTGATATTGACATTAATTATCGTGTCACTTGAAATGGCACGATTTTTTCATGCATTATTGTATTATTCGAGTCAGGATTGGAGATAACATGTTCACCCCTTTTGGAAATATCGTTACTGCCATGGTGACCCCGTTCGATAAGGACGGTAACCTGGCGAAGGATCTGGTCGAAGGCCTGGTAAATCACCTGGTCGGTTCGGGTACGGATACGATCCTTGTCGGAGGAACAACCGGCGAAAGCCCGACCCTTACCGAAGACGAGCTATTCACTTTAATCGAGGCAACTAAAGGGCACCTGGATTCAAAAACCAAATTACTGGTTGGCTCCGGGACGAACTCGACCGCAAAATCGGTCTCGCTTTCAAAAAAAGTGGTCTCACAAGGCGCCGATGGTGTGCTGCTTGTAAACCCTTATTACAACAAGCCGACACAGGCAGGGCTGGACGCGCATTTCCGGGCTGTCGCGGAAGCAATTGATGTCCCGATCATGTTATATAACATCCCCGGACGTACCGCTGTGAACATGCTTCCTGAAACTATCGAGAAACTCGCTGAAGTCCCGAACATTGTCGCGGTGAAAGAAGCTGCAGGAAGTGTCGAGCAGTGCGCGAAGATCCGTTCATTGCTTCCTGAAGATGAATTCGCGATTTATTCAGGTGACGACTCACTTACCCTCCCAATGCTTTCGGTCGGGGCTGTTGGAGTGGTTTCTGTTGCAAGCCATATCGCCGGGAAAAAGATCAGGAAGATGATAACGAAATTTTTCGAGGGCGATGTGCAGGACGCAAAATCCATTCATTTGAAACTTGTCCCGCTCTTTGAAGCCCTTTTCGTACGGTCGAATCCCATTCCCGTCAAATACGCAATGAATAAAATTGGAGTGTCGGTCGGAGGATACCGGCTTCCACTTACACCTCTCGACGATGAGGCTAAAGAAATCGTAAATGCGGCCCTGAAGTCGATGGGTTACTAAAATGAAGAAGGCAGGGCATCCGGTTTAACGCGGATCCCTGCCAGTGACAAGGATGTGGATCGCTATCTTGGACGTACGAATACGGCCATTGTTCCCTTCCAATGTGATAATCCCTCATAAATCTCAGGATTTGTGACGAAACAATCCATTCCAGGTATTGTCTGATTAGCTGTAGAATAAAATGATGGAGGGCAACAAATGTCATTTGTTTACTGGCTCATCGGAATTGCGGTAGCACTGGTGATCATTTTCCATTTCTTCTCGAATTTCGGAATGGGAAGCATTGGACGCGGCGAAAAGGAATACCGGCAGTATCTTAAGAAAGGCCCTGGGAGAGGAGGCGGTGGCGCAGTTACGGATATTCATCCTCCTCCAAGTGGACAGCGGGATATGGAAGTTGAAAACCTGATCAGATCCGGACGAATCAACGATGCGAGAAACCTGCTTGGAATAAAAATGGAAGAAGCCAGGATCGCTCCGATCGGTTCGCAGCGCAAAATGAGAGATATATCGCATTATCTATCCCTGCTGGGATAAATTCCTCATCTCCCCATTAAGAAGCATTAATTCAAACGTTCCCACACGGACTGCAAATCGCGATTATACATTGTGATGTATGACAGGCGTCAGACTGTTAATTAGACTTAATAAGGATGAATTAGATTTAAAAATCCATTAATATTGCCTGTCAGAACCCAACGGAGGTCAAGAATTAATGTCCCGTAACCGGGTGTTTTTCGATGGAGCTATTCGATGGGAGGATGAGGCACTTATCAGCCCGCTCTCCACCGGGCTGCTCTATGGCGACGGCTTATTCGAGGTATTAAGGACCTACGATGGCGTTCCGTTCAGATTTCCCGACCATTATAAGAGGCTGAAAACAAGCGCCGACGCGTTGAGGCTGTCCCTGGCATTTGATGAGGAAAACCTGTGGCTCATTATCCGGGAATTACTTCGACAAAATGAAGTCGACAAGGGCGACGGTTATGTCCGGATCACGATCTTCGGCGCTGAATTGAACCTGATCTCGAATCCTAACGGAATAACGACCCACACATTCGCCCATGTACGCAGGTTCACTCCTCCCAAACAGGCAAAATACAAGGAAGGAATCAAGGTAAGGATCTCAGGTTACAGGACAAGTCCGTACAATCCAATAGCCGGACATAATACGATCTGCTACCTGCCAATGATTCTAACCCGCCGGGCAGCATGGGAACGCGGGCTTGATGAAGTCCTTGTCCAGAGTACGGAAGGCTCCATTGCCGAGGGAAGCACGTCGAACCTGTTCATGGTACGAAAAGGGAAAGTTTATACCCCGCCACTGGATGTCGGTATTCAGAATCATGTAGCGCGTGAAATGATATTTCAGCTCGCGGAATCAAGCGGCATATCCTGTGTAGAGAAAAAAATCACCACAAAAATTTTGCTTGAAGCCGATGAAGTGTTTATTGTGAACAATTTAATTGAGATAATGCCCGTTCGGGAAGTCGACGATAATCTGATAGCCGATGGAATTCCCGGCGAGGTGACAAAAACGCTCCTTAGCGTCTACAGGGAAAAAGTCCACGACGAATGTAAAACATAGGGGGATTAAGGAGAAGTAATATTAGTGGGATCGAGTACTGATAGAAAAGACAAATTTCAATCCCCTCCCCGTCCCGACTGGATCAAGGTTAAAGGCATCAGGATAGATGTCCAGCAGCAGATGGCGGAAAAACTCCGTGGTAATAATACCGTATGCCTGAGCGCGAAATGCCCCAACATGGGTGAATGCTTCGCGCGTGGCGTCGCCACCTTCATGATCGGAGGAAATATCTGTACCAGGGCGTGCAGATTCTGCGGCATAAGGCATGGACGTCCATTGCCGATAGATCCCGAAGAGCCGGCGAAAGTTGCGGAGAGCGTTAACAGTCTGGGTTTGAAATTTATCGTGATTACCGGGGTGGCGAGGGACGATCTTTCAGATGGTGGAGCGTCGCATTACGCAGCTACGGTGAGAGCCGTCAAGGAAAACTGTCCCGGAACCGGGGTTGAAGTACTGATCCCCGATTTCAGAGGATCTGCAGATGATTTGAAAATCGTGCTGGATTCGAAACCGGATGTCTTAAACCATAACATTGAAACTGTCAGACGCCTCACTCCCAGGGTGAGGAGTAAATTTACGTACGAGAGGTCGCTCGAGCTGCTTGAAAGAGCTTTCAATCTCAGTCCTGAAATTCCCACAAAAAGCGGACTGATGGTCGGCCATGGCGAGACATTTGAAGAAGTCATTGAATCGCTCGAGGACCTGATCAAGGTTGAATGCAGGCTCTTGACTATCGGACAATATCTACAGCCAAGAGCCCGGCAGGAACTTCCGGTTGTGCGGTACTGGACCCCTGATGAATTCGATGAAATTAAAAAAGTCGCGATCGATATTGGTTTCCGCGGAGTAGCGTCGGGACCGTTCGTGCGGTCCAGTTATTTCGCGGAAGAGCTGGCGAAATCGCATAATTAAAAAAATGCCCGGTCAAAATCATAAGGACTCCCACCCCTATCCCAGGCAGTCTCACCTGACGCAAACCGCTGGCCTGAAACCCGACACTCCTGGCGAAGGTGATAAAAAAAAACAGCCGGATTCCAGATCCGGGCTTATGCTGCAGTTTTTCTCTACTGAAAATCCTCTATGGACTGTGATCCCGCTTGTTCTGTCTATCGCGGCGCTATGGTTTGCTTACAAGTCGAACGTAATTTCGCGTGAATGGGCTGATGCTCATCTTAGAATCACGACCCTGACCTTTCTTGGCATCCCGAATTATGACGGGATGTTCGAGCAGGATGGTAACTGGCTGATCCCGGGGAATATCGGCTCGTTTGAAAATACTCTCGATATCCTCAATGACATTACAATCGCAACCAACGAACTTGGCATGAGCTGGATGAACGACGCGATCGGGCTGAATCCGGATGAAATGAATATGGAATACTGGCCGTACAACCAGTATTTCGTGTACCTGTCCATTACAAACGACGGCGACCAGATCGCGGAAGATGTCTGGCTGACTATCGACTATTACGATCTCCCCGAAGAAGATTATTACGAGGGCGAATTCAGGGAGGAAGACCACGAACCGGAAGAAAAGGAATTTGGCCCGTATATCCTGGCTCCAGGCTCATGGCTGA
>DASWIV010000376.1:0-10233 GCA_036397475.1 bacterium | reverse complement strand
CGAGTGCAAGCCTTGAGAAAGATAAAATCACGTCCAGATACGCAAGCGCTGAGGCTGTCCGGATTAACTTTCCGGACTCTCCGCTGATTTTCGTGACAAGCTCAGAAAATAATTCTTCCTCGAGGGTCCTCGCACGCTCCTCCGCTCCAAGCACCTTGCTTTCGAGATCCTTCAGTTCCTGCGTGATGTATCTTTCGGAATTTACAAGCGTCTGTTTCCTGATGTAACGATCCGGCACATTTGAGATATTCGATTTCGTTACCTCGATGAAATATCCGAATACCTTGTTGAACCCTACCTTTAAATTCCTGATTCCTGTCGCGGTTCGTTCCGACGCCTGCAGTGCGAGAATCTTGTCCCTGCCACCGGTCATCAACTCCCTGAGTTCATCGAGCTCCGGATTGAATCCCGCCCTGATGTATCCTCCATCCTTCCCTGTGAGGCTGCCCTCGGGATCTATCGCCTGTTCGAGTTCTGACGCCAGCCCCTCATGTGTGTCAATTTCCGAATTTATCTCACCGAATAACCCGGATGAAAATTTCCCGATGTATTTTTTAACCTCAGGAAGGTTCTTGAGGGAATTTGACAATCCAAGCGCATCGACCGGTCGCGGCTTTCCTCCGGTTAACCTCCGGCATAACCTGGCTACATCCCTGACTGTCTTCAGGGCGTCTGACAGGTCCTCACGGTCAAGACCTGCCGCTGTCAGCTCCTGAACAGCGTCGTGCCGTTTACTTATAACTTTCGGATCGAGAAGCGGGAATGCAAGGAATTCAGCAAGCAGACGTTTACCACCTGGAGTGAGGGTCCGGTCTATCGCCCAGAACAGGCTTCCGGTCTTGTCTCCCGTACGGATTGTCTGGAATATTTCGAGATTTTTAAGCGTGGTCGAATCGATTACCATGAACCCACTCGGATCGTAAGGCGTTATCCTGTCGAGTCCCTGGAGTGCGCGTGGATTGGTCTCATCGATATATTCAAGCGCTACCGCGACCGACCTGATCCGGATCGACGCTGAATAGCTTTCCGCCATCGAAGGATTAATGAACGGGTAGGGGATTCCCTGCGCCAGCGATAAATGGCTTCTCAGCCTTTCATCGAGACGCCAGAAATCGTCCGGCGACCTCCTTCTAGTTACCACCGATATTCCCGGATGATCCCGTTCAAAATCCGTGATCTCCCTCCGGTTCCTGATATTTTCATCGACAAGAAGTTCCCTCACCGGAAACCTCGCGACTTCTTTCAGTGCATTTCCAAGCGAATCCCCCATGGTGTCCGGATCGATTTCGTCTGGATTATCAGCCGACGTTTCCCCTCCCGTGACAACCACCGTTCCCTGTGAGACATCGATCACGCATAATCCCCAGTAAGATTCCAGCCCTCCCTCGATCTCATCCACACAAACCGTCGCAAGAGCATTCCCCCTGTCCGAAACAAATAGTTCATCCTCCAATACGGTTCCGGGAGTAATTACGCGGGTGACTTCCCTCTTGACGATGCCCTTCGCCTGCTTCGCATCTTCCACCTGATCTACAATAACCACAGTGTCGCCGGTATCGATGAGTTTCTTGATGTAGGTCATCACCGAATGATGCGGCACCCCAGCCATGGGAACTGCATCCGGACCCTTATCCCTGCTCGTAAGCACGATATCCAGTTTTTCCGACGCCAGTACCGCGTCTTTCCCGAATAACTCATAGAAATCGCCAAGGCGCATGAATACAAATGAGTCCGGGTACCTCGATTTAACCGCTGTATACTGCCTCATCAGCGGTGTGTCTTTTCCTCCTGATTTTTTCATACCCTTTGGCGTCATTTGCGTTGGGATTATAGCAAAAGGAGACGGGTCGCATGGAATATTTGAACCGGGGAAGAAATAATTAAATCGAATATATGGAGGTCCGCGAATGTCGCCAGCCAGAACCATTCACACCATATTCATTTTATTTATTTTAACGATAGTATCATGTTCGAGTGAGCACGCAGCTGCCACAGTGGAAAATGTCACAGGGCTCGCTGAGGCACTTCAGGACGCTGGCCTTGGCCAGACAGGATCCGCTCCTGGCACATCCACCGAGCTTTACAGCGTTTCGGCGAAGGAAGGCATGACGCTTACAGGCAGCGGACTTGAGGTCGAGCTATACATGTTCGATAACGATACGGAGCTTAAAAGCGCGCGAACGGCTGCCGAATCGTCCGGGCACTTCGAAGGCAGCCTGATCTGGGGGAATTATCTGATTTTGATTGTGAAAGAGCCCTCCGACGGACATGTCCGCCGGGCACTGGAAATTGTGGGACGTGGCGACTCATGATACAGGCTTTTCGCGATTATCGGGATCAAATAAATTAAAGTTTTACCTGCGTTTCCCTCTTGCCGGATAAAACTATATGATTTAAAATATTAATGAGGCTGTAAGCGTCTTACGACTTTGAATAACACTGTAAATGATGAAGCGTAAAGTAAAAACCATAAAACTTTGCGTTAACTGCCGACACCTCCAGGTGGTAAGCGAAGGACAGGAGATCGAAGGTCTCGAAGAAACGCGATACCTGGAGACTGGTTGCGACGTATTCGGCACCCGGACAAAGGAACTTTACCAGTTCCCGTCCGAGGAAGGTCCGCTTATCCTTGACCACGCAAACAGTGGCGCGACCGATTGCCCGTTCTGGGAGCCATGGGACACGTCGCAGAGAGTCCTCGACGATTTCGTTCCCGGCAAGTCCATGGAAAAAGACAAGGCGAAATCATAAGAAAATAAAGAATTGGTTCTTTTACTCTCGCAACCTGCGGGATTTTTTTTTGCACAAGCCAAAATGCAAGATAATAAAAACCCACACCTGTAGTGTGGGTTGCGGGTTATCTATTTAGTATCCCATGGTTTAACCATGGATGAAAATTATTACTTCAGCGCGAATCTGTAGAACGCCGTTACCTTGCCCCCGGGAATTCCCGACTGGCTCACGACATCCTTCACACTCATATTATTGTCCTTCGCGAAGGCTTGTTCCAGGAGGCATTCATCCTCGTAGTACTTCCTGATCATGCCCTCGGCGATCTTCGGGACAATATGCTCCGGCTTTCCCTGTTCGCGCGCCTTGGCTTCGGCGATCTCACGTTCCTTCGCGAGAATTGCTTCAGGGATATCTTCCGGTGATATGTACGACGGGTCTGAAAACGCAACCTGCAACGCCAGCTCGTGCGCGAGTTCCTTGCATTTCTCTGTGTCCGCACCCTCGTCTCCGCCAATACCGATCAGTACCCCGACCTTTCCGGGGGGATGAATGTACGACTGGACGACGCCGGCGCCATTGAGAGAATACTTCACAACTTTTTTAAGTCCCATATTTTCGCCGATCTTTCCGATCAACTCATCGATCATGGTCTTGAGAGTTTTCCCATCGGCATAATCGGTGTCATACAGCGACGTGCCGTCCGCTTCACCATTGTCGCACTTTAAGAGCACAAATCCGGCAAGCGATTTCGCAAGCTCCTGGAACTGCTCTGTCTTCGCGACAAAATCGCTTTCGCAGTTGAGCTCGATCATCGCGCCCGATTTGCCATCGTCACCGATTACAGCCGAGATCAATCCCTCGGACGCGTCACGATGCGCTTTTTTGGCTGCGACCGATAATCCCTTCTTCCTGATCAGGTCTATTGCATCCTGCAAATTCCCGCCGGTCTCTACCAGGGCGTTTTTGCAGTCCTGAAATCCCGCAAGAGTCTTCTCTCTCAGTTCCTTTATTTCTCCCGCGGAAGGCTTATAGTCAGACATCATTTTCCTCCGGTTATATATCAATGCTCGATTGTCAGGATTCTACATTCGCTTCAGGCTTATCCGATGATTCCGCTTCAGCGACTGGAGCCGTTTCGGGTTCTGCTTCGGATTCCGTAGTTTCTGCCTCAGGGGCAACTTCCTCTGTTTCCGCCTTTGATTCTTCCGGCTTGGCAACTTCTTCATACCTGGACTGAATCTGGTCTTCGCTCACGAAGTCTTTGCCTTCTCTGCCTTCAATTACCGCGTTCGCGATAGTCTCACAGAAAAGATTGATCGCCTTGACCGCATCGTCGTTTCCCGGAACGGGTATGTCGCAATCATCCGGATCGCAGTTTGTATCCAGTACCGCAGCGATCGGGATCCCTAGCTTCTTGGCTTCATGCACAGCGTTGTGCTCTTTTTTCAGATCCACAATAAAAAGGCAGTCAGGCTGTGTGGTCATGGTCTTAATCCCGCCAAAAAATTTCTTCAGCTTCTCATGCTTTTTGGAAAGCATCAGGATTTCCTTCTTGGTCAGTCCGGGAAAGTCATTTTTCTTAAATCTCTCTTCGAGATCGTTCAGGTACCTGATCCTCTTCTTGATGGTATCGAAGTTCGTAAGCGTCCCGCCTAGCCATCTCTGGTTGACGTACATCGATCCCGACCTCTCCGCGTGATGCGCCACCGCATCCTGAGCCTGCCTCTTGGTGCCGACAAACATTACCGTTCCACCCGACGCTGTCAGGTCTCTTACGTAATTGTAGGCAACCTCAAGTAATTTTAGTGTTTGCTGAAGATCGAGTACATAGATCCCGTTTCGCTCTGTGTAGATGTAACGGGCCATCTTCGGGTTCCATCGCTTTGTCTGGTGCCCGAAATGAATACCAGCTTCAAGCAGCTGTTTCATGGTGATTTGATACACCTGTTGGACCTCCTTGGTCGCACGTGTAGTCGCCTATTTTTGAAATAAGCGCGAAGGGGAAGTGTATCAAACGGGGTTTATCTTGTCAAATAAGGTTCTGTCCCGCACACGTGAGGTGAGGGGAGGGTGCAGATCGTTTCCGGCAAGGTTTTACTCTTCTCCTTCATGCGAATCGGAATCTTCCCCTTCTGATTCCTCCATTGCTTCCATCTGCTGATCCATGTATTCGAACATATCCCAGACACTTTCAAAGTCCTGCAGATATGAATACAACTCAACTGAATTCCCCATCGGATCGAGAACAATGTACTGCATGAATGCGTCCATTTGATTCATGGGTTCTTCATCCGCAGCTTTAACTCCTTCATCCTGGAGTCTGGCGACTACAGCCTCGAAATCCTCAGAAGGGATTTGTATCGACCAGCCCGGATTATAATTCCCAGTCTCGGAGAATCCCAGCCAATGCATGAATTCCTCGTTAACGGGAAGTTCGGTGTCTGCCTGCATGATCATAAAAACAAAATCCCCGCATACGTAGAACTGAAAGCCGCCGCCTTCTTCATCAGCACCCGGGCCTGTCTCAAGGCCGAGAAGGTCGGAGTAAAAATGCCTCATTTCATCAATGTCGTTACAGTATATGGTGAGCCAGTCCAGCCTGGCACCGGACTCCGCATTGGCAGCGGATGGTACTGACAACAGAATTGCGATTCCCAGGAATAAAATGGATATCGAGATCTTTTTCATCATAGTTCCTCCACACATTATAAGTGCATTTAAATTTTAAGGCTGAATATTAGATTATTCATGGAGTAAATTTCAAGCGAATCGCTCTTAAGCTTGGTAAAATTTCATTGTGCCAACAGGTAAAAAAATTACCGCAACAAATTTATTCTGTTCAAAGTCTGAATATCTCATGGTAACCTGTTAAGCCTTTAAGTCAGAGTGGAGGATATTATGACCGGATTCTCAATACTTTTGGAAAAATTACAGAAACTCCCATACCGCCAGCTCGGACAGAAAGTAGCCGACATCACAGGCGATCACGTCCAGACCGCCTACACCCGCCTTCGACGCACCAGGGGCATTGTCTGGGATAACCTCACCGAAACTCAGGCGATCGAACTCGCCCAGTTCCTTACATCCGAAGGCTTCAGCTCGGTCGTTGTACCCGATGAGGACATCGTCACGTTCGGAAAACCAATCCATTCCAAAAATACTGACGTTTCCAATGCCGGGATCGAGCTTGAAGACATGTACGGCGCAAAACAGCTATTCCCTCCGGAATGGGTTTCCTACGCTCACGCTGGATGGGTCACTCAGACTGTCGATGAATTTCGAAAGCCAGGCGGAAAATACGCCACATGGGAGTTTGGACCTCAGGGCTCAGCTTTGCTGAATACACCATCGTTCATCAAGGATAATGCCGGTCAGAGCCTTGGATGGAGTTTGTTCATTTTCGGACCCGGCGAAAAACCGAACTTTATTCAGATTATCGGAAGTAAATTCAACTACGATTACCAGGGCGACCAGTACGACCAGTGGGAATTCAAGTTCGCGAAATTGATGTCTGATTTAAAAAATATACTCGCGGAAGAAGCTGTCGATTCAACTCTTGTAGATAGTATGCAGCAGGGAGAGATTCCCGATGACGCATCATATGACGATTTCGACGACATGCTCGAAAACGCAAGCTGGCGTATGACACTGAGGAACATTAAGATGGAACAGTAATGACCGGGCAAGGCAGGGAACGAATCATCGTACGGGAGGAAATTACCGGCCCCGGACGCGAAGGATGGATCCTGCAGATTTACCTGAACGATCCCTCACCTCGCTCAATCCAGATATTTTCATTCGCGTTTAACTACGATTACCTCAACGACACACCTCCTTCATGGCGCGAAGGCTTCCCGCTACTCTTAAAAGACCTCGCGCAACTCATCCCCGATACCCATACCAACGCAGGCTTCAAATCCGCGATGGACAACGCCCGCAAACCCGACGATGAAAACGTGTATGAAGATGTCGAAGAAATGGAAGACCGTGCCCGCTACGAAATGACCCTCCTCCGCACCCGCGGCTACATTTAATCTTCACTATTCAAGAAGACCATGCGTGAGCCTGGTCAACGTAACACTTTCGCACTATTTCAGAAGTCCCCTGCGTAAGCACGGACATTCTCTACGCATCCCTAAACGCCGGAGCGCGGGATTCCCATCACGCATTTTGACTGGGATAGCGAATCTCCAAATTTGCCTTGTGACTGGGAACGCGAAACTCCGTTACGCATCCTAAACCCCGCAGCGTGTCCGCTGCGTCGGACCATCACGCATTTCATTTTATTTACGATAGCTTAATGGAAATCCCGCGCCCCGAAATTTTTTCTCTCTTATAATCCTTTGTCGTTTATGGATTCCAGATTTGTAATTTTAAAAAAAAAACGACGGCAATCTGCCGTCGTTAAATTTCATATTACATAAACAACTAACTATCCATCCAGTGCTCAAGCAACGAATAGAGCAGCCTTGCCCCGTAGCCGCTCGCGCCCTTTGGACGCCACGGTTTCCCGTCAGGAGGGATCGCCGGTCCCGCTAGATCCAGGTGGAGCCACGGTGTGTCCTTGATGAATTTCTTCAGGAACAACGCCGCCGTGATAGCACCACCCCAGCGCGTCCCGATATTCCGAGTGTCGGCACATTCCGACTTCAGAAGCTCGTTGTATTCTTCAACCAGCGGCATCCTCCACGCTTTCTCCCCGGTATCCGCCTGCGCTTTATTCATGGCTGCCGCGAGTTCCTCATTATTTGACCAGTAACCAGCTACATCGTTACCAAGCGCGACAACACAAGCGCCTGTCAGAGTCGCGGCATCGACGATCGCGCTCGGCCTGAATTCTCTCGACGCGTATTCAAGTCCATCAGCCAGTATCAATCTTCCCTCAGCGTCGGTATTCAAAACTTCGATGCTCTTTCCGGATTGGGTTGTCAGGATATCTCCCGGTTTTATGGCGGTCCCGCTCGGCATGTTTTCGCACGATGGCACGATACCGATTACGCGGACTCCACTCGGTTTGATCAGTCCGACCGCTCTCATGAGTCCAATTACCGCAAGGCCGCCACCGCAGTCTAACTTCATAGCGTCCATATCCTGTGCGGGTTTCAGGGATATTCCACCCGTATCGAACGTGATTGCTTTCCCGACAAAACAGATAGTCCGTGCGAATCGCCTGGGCTTATAATCGAGAATTATGAATTTAGGCTCTTCGGCGCTGCCCTGGGCGACTCCCAGGAATGCGCCCATCCCAATCTTACGGCATTCCTTTTCTTCAAGCACCCTGCAGACAAGGTCGGTTTCCTTGGCGATATCTTTGGCAAGTTTCGCGAAATGCGACGGTGTCGCGTAATTGCTCGGAGTATTCCCCCAGTCGCGAGCCAGTATCGTCGATGTCGTCAGCGTGAGAACCTTGTCCAGTCCGGCTATTAATGGACGCAGGCTTACATCTTCAGGAAGGTGTAGGTCTACCGCGGATAATGGATTGGTATCTTTTTCAGTCTTGAACTGGTCGAAGACGTAGGTTCCAAGGCGTGCTCCTTCCACAATGCAGTGGGATGTCCGCTCCAGGTCTCCTTCATCCGGTGTGAATGTTTCTACGAGGTACGCTACTCTTGAAAAATCTCTTTTCCTGAGGTAGTTAGCTGATGCTCCCGCGATACGCCTGACCGCGTCGTAAGTATACTTCTCAAGTCTCCCGCATCCGATAAGTGCAACGCTTCCGATGCCTTTTGATGACGGACCCGTGACCAGAAGCACATCGCCTTCCTTAGGAGACGCGCCTGCTTTGAAAGCCCTCGATATTGCGCCTCCCCATTCATTATCCAGATCCGACACTACCGGTGTAAGATCCTCATCCTCATATATTCCGATCCCGAGGACCGGGTATTTTCCGGAGAGAATGTCTCCTGAATGTAATTTTGCCGTGAAATTCATCTTTATTTTATCCTCTCGTAACTTTACTCTATTTAAGTGGTATTACACTTTGCGCATTATACTCAGTTTCAATCGCATTTGTAGCCGGAATTTCCTGTTTCACCGGGTTCGCTGCCGGAAGGAGATAAATAAGGGCGTATGCGTACAACGGCAGCATTATAAACTGTATCAGGCTGGTGATCGGGTTCGACGCTGCCGACACGAGGGATGCCACCCACGCAGCCGGCGCGCCCATATAAAGAATCGAATTGAATGTTCCAAAATTTGTTGCAACTATCACAGTCTGGGTAACAGCACAGTTGATCAGCAGAATAGTTATTACCTTTCCGAAATTATTTTTTGAAAATACGAATGTGAATGCACCCAGTAGAGCGTCAGGCACACTCAGGTCGTAGAAAATAAGCATTTCATCCCACAGTGAAATCCAGAAATACACCAGCACCTGGAATACCCCTGCAATGAGAAACATCCCGACAATCAGTCCGAAGATATGCATGGCTTGGCCGAAATTCCATCCGCTCAGGAATATATCGCTCGACAGGCTTTGAAAAAGGTCCTGGTAATAATTCAGTAACAGCAGGGCGGGTATCAGCATAAGCATCCCGACGATTATCATTCCCAGGAAAATCCTTCCTGTGAATTTGAAAATGCCATCCAGGAAATCTTTTGAAGTTGCCACGCCATTACGCCTCACCATAACTCCGAAATGCAGCAGTCCGGATTTCATCGCCGATCCAAGTATTCCGGTGGTGACGGCAATTACGCCAAGGAAAGTTCTGAAAATTATAAAAGGAGCGGCGTTCGAGATTTCAAGAGAATCAGTTGTCACAATGGAGCTGACCAACATGGCACTTCCCAGCGATGAAATCAGGATCACGGCTAGTCCCTGAATGAATCCCATCAGGATCAGCCACAGGTATATCGACGGGCTGCGAATTATTCCTCGATAAGCGTTCTCGTATATTTCTCCTGCAAATTTCAGCATAGGCTGGCTATTATACGATATGACCTGCGTATGTAAACTTTGTTCAGTTAAGTGAATAAAAAAGCGACGCCTGTTACTCTGCGTCGCCTTGATATTACTATTCAAAGGTGAGAATTACAAAACCGAAATTCCCTGCTGGATCATGTTGAATTCGGCGGTCGAGCCTTCCTGGCCGGACTCGTCGATGGCTGAGACCCTGTAAATGTACTGTCTGCCGCTCTCAACAAATCCGTCCTGGAGCAGGACCTTGTTCCTGTCGATATCGAGCCACGCCGAGATCAGATTATTATTGTCCAGGAAAGTCTGAGTCCCGGTAGTGGGTTTCTCGAACTCGAATCTGAGGACTATCTGAGCTCCGGTATCGGGATCAACCACTTCCGCTCTTTCGATCACGTAAAACTCGATGTCCGGAGCAGCAAGCTGATCCCACTCGAGAGTTACACGTCCCGGAGCCACAAATAATACAAGATTCATGGGCGCTTCAGGCGGGAAATTCATCGGGGTAAGAGTGATCATGTTCGATTTGTCACTCTCATTTGGAGGAACTTCAATGTCGGTCGCAGTTACATAATATGAATATGTGC
>DASWIV010000375.1:0-13547 GCA_036397475.1 bacterium | reverse complement strand
TGGACCTCTACGAGCGCTATCACGATCATTTGCTGGGAGTTATCACCGACGCCAGTTTCCCGCGGAATGGAGTGCTCGATAAAACAGCCGGCCTCGATTTCGCGCAAATGGTGAAGTCGGAACCGATGGATCCGCCCGTCCTCATGCAGTCGTCAAATGAGGAGCACGCCAAATTCGCGGAATCCATAAGGGCGAGATTTATAGACAAGGATTCAAAAACCCTTCTTAACGACGTCCGTGAATTTATCCGGACCGATCTCGGATTCGGCGATTTCATTTTTAAAACTCCGGATGGAGTCCCGATCACATCCGCGTCGAATCTCAACGATATGACGGAGGCGTTGAACTCGGTTCCCGTGGAGTCCGTTGTTTATCATGCCACGCGCAATGATTTTTCAACATGGCTCATGGCCAGGACGGAGTTCGATCTCGCGAGAAAATTGCGCCCACGCACGATTGACGAGTTCGAATCTCCGGAAGCTGCCCGGCAATACCTTCTTACCGCTATCAACCGGCATTTGGAAAGCGAGAGAGCGGGGCTTGTCGCCGATTTTTCAAGCGGATCGTTCGACGCTGTCAGTACATTTCTACGGATCGGATCCGGTTCCCTGGGCGGGAAGGGCAGGGGCCTGGCATTTTTTAATTCGCTTTTGAATTCCTACAAGATCGACGAGCATATCCCGGGCGTAAAAATATTCGTACCGCCGTCGGCAGTGGTCGCAACAGATGTTTTTGACCAGTTCATGGCGAAAAATGACCTATGGAGTGTGGCTCTCAAGCAGACAGACGATACGGAAATTGCGCGAGCATTTCTCAGAGCTGATTTTCCTGATGAAGCCCTTGACCTCCTTGGGGTGTTTATAGACCGGGTCGGGTATCCAGTTGCCGTGCGTTCATCAAGCCTTCTCGAGGATGTCGCGCATCAGCCGTTCGCCGGGATCTACAATACATACCTCCTTCCCAACAACCATAAAAAAATCAGTGTCAGGATAAAAGAACTCTGCAATGCCATAAAGCTGGTTTATGCATCCAGTTTTTTCATCGACTCGCGGAGGTACATAGAGGCGACTCCCAACCGGCTCGAAGATATAAAGATGGCTGCGATAATCCAGGAACTCGTCGGAAAGCAGCACGATCACTACCTGTATCCCGACATTTCCGGTGTTGCAAGATCTTATGACCATTACCCGATGGAGGGGATATCTCCCGATGACGGGGTGGCGATGGTTGCCATCGGGCTGGGACGTACCGTTGTGGAAGGCGGGAAATGTGTGCGATTTTCACCGGCATACCCCCGGCGGTTGTACCAGTTTTCAAAAACGCAGGATTACCTCGATAATGCACAGCGGGAATTTTTCGCGCTCGACCTCTCCGTGCCAGGTCCGGACTGGAAGGACCTCACCGGGAATACATCCAACTACGCGAAACTTGGACTTGACGCGGCTGAAAAACATGGCACCCTCTATGTGACCGGATCAACCTATGACGCCCAGAATGAAACCGTCTACGATGGGATTTCCCGTCAGGGCGTACGCCTTGTAACCCTCGCCGGGATATTAAAATCCAAGGTTTATCCACTCGATGAAATTCTGACATTTCTCCTCGACATAGGAAAAGCCGGATTCTCGTGTCCTGTCGAGATCGAATTCGCAGGGAACATCAGCCAAAATCCCGAAGAGCCCCACGAGATGGGATTCCTCCAGATACGCCCGCTTGTCATCCCCGGAGAAATGAAGGATTTCGACCTGGATAAATTCGACCGGGAAGATATTCTCTGCTTTTCGGACAAGGCGATCGGTTACGGTCATGTCGAGGAAATTAAAGACATCGTTTACGTCAGTCAGAAAATCGACAGTCTCAAAACTCACGATATCGCAAGCGAAATAGACAACATAAATATCAAACTGCTTGCCGACGAGTCCAGGCCGTTCCTGTTGATCGGACCAGGACGATGGGGTACTTCGGACCGCTTCTACGGTATTCCGGTATCATGGGCGCAGATTTCGGGTGTGCGGTGCATCGTCGAAACCGATATCGAGGGTGTAAATGTAGAGCCGTCGCAGGGCACCCATTTTTTTCATAACATTACCTCGTTTGGAATAGGTTACTTTACTGTGCACAGCGACAGCAGGGGATGCTGGCTGGATCATGACTGGATCACCAATCAGGACGCCGAATACGAATCCAAATTTGTCCGGTGGATCAAATTCGATGAACCGCTGAAGGTTATTGTTGACGGCAAAAAGCACAAGGGTATAGTCCTCAAACCAGGTGTCCCGCTCAATCACGCATAGCCTAATCAGGATTTCGTTACTATAAAAGTTCCATCCTCATCTGATGGTCCTTCGTAAAATACTGCTTAGCCATCAGGTTCAATCCAAGCGCCATAGCGACCGTTTTCCCGCCCACAATCATAAACATGATAATAATCTGATACCTGGCGGCAATCAGTGGATCTTCTCCCGACAAAATCTGTCCCGTCATGATTCCCGGGATCTGTATCAGTCCGACAATCATCATTGAATTCAGCGTCGGGATCATAGCCGCTACAAACGCCGATTTCTTGAATTCAGCAACAGCGCGATCGAATGTGGCCCCCAATGATAAAAGAAGTTCTATCTTGTCTTTTCTCGATTCGAGATCGCTGCGAAATCTTTCTGCCGCGAGGGACATTCCATTCAGTGTATTTCCTATCGCCATTCCGCCAAGCGGGATCAGGTACCTTGCGGTCAACGCCGCAGGATCGCTCATCGTGAGGATCGTTACAAATCCAAGGGTAAACAAAGATCCAAGGGTGATGCTGAAATATAAAACGGGGATGGCGTTAGGGAACGGCTGCTTAACGCGCCCCCTGGCTGTGTACGCAGCTATTACTCCCATTATCAGCAGTATTGCTATTACGAACAGGATGGAATTCACGTTGAAAACGAAAACGAGGAAATATCCGGTGATCGCCAGCTGAATTATTGTTCGTACTGTCCCGACTATGAGATCCTTTTCCATGCCCCATCGCATCGATGCGACAATTCCGATGCAGATCACGATCAGTCCGAGCGACACGCCTACATCCAGCCAGCTTACATCGATCAGTCCGCTCTCCATCATTCGCTGCTCCCCTTTGAGTTGCGGACGGTCGCTTCGCCATCCAGAATATCCACAACAAACTCTCCCGCCATCGCGACCTCTTCCTTCCTGTGGCTCACCATTATTACGGAAAGGCTGGTTTCTTTCTGAATCCTGATTATCTGGCTCAAAAGCTGTTCCGCTTTCTGCTGGTCGAGCGCGCTGGTAGGTTCGTCGAGCAGGATAACATCAGGCTCCAGCGCCATCGCCCTCAGGAGGTTCATCCTTTGCGCCTCCCCGACACTGACATCTTCAGCTTTCCTTGAAAATAATTTTTCCTGCAGAAGTTCAAGGCCCTTCAATCTGGATATTCTCCGGTTAATTTCATCCTCAGGAATTTTATTCTCCCTCGACAGGCTGAATGGAAGCCTTATATTGTCTTCCACGGTTCCATTGAACCTGACAGGAACCTGCGGAACCCATCCGACCTTCCTGCGGAGTTCCAGTACCGGGTATTCCCTGATATTTTTCCCGTGGAAATAAATTTCACCCGTTGTTGGATCGGCAAGGCGATTGAATAGTCTCAGGAGTGTAGATTTTCCCGACCCCGACGGCCCCGTGATGACTGAAAATATTTTGCCCGGAATTTCAAATGTGATATTTTTCAGGATGGATACAATTTCCCCATCGCTCCCGGAATTCGGTGCCTCGAAACTAACTCCATCGAACCGGAACATTGTGCCCATTAAGCGTCGAAATCGATCAGTTTGAGATTTGGAAAATCACTGAGCGTTCTTGTTACTTTGAATGGAGATGCCTGGATCCATATTTCGCCGGTTATCCCAATGATGCCCTCGACCAGATGCCCGCCGATTATCGAGTAATCCCGTTTACCAAGCGTCACATGCGCGTGAATCAGCGGCTCGCCTTCAAACCACCCGACATTACCCATAAGGGTGGTGAGCTCGCAAATTTCATCTATTTCAGTTGTCAGGTATTCTCCGGTGACAACGTCGTACCATGCTATTGTCGCATGCGATGTCGCCCCAATACCCGAAAGGTAACCGGACTGGATATTATGATCTTTCACATATTTTTTAAGCGATTCCTGAATTTTATCCCCGACATCCAGCCTGACCAGATGGATATTTTCCTGATCCCGCGGTTGCATAATCGTCTCCTTGAATCATTGATCGAACCACGATGTTATCAGAACATTCGCTCATTTAAAAGGACGCCAGAACCGTATGCACCAGCGTATGTTCAACCAGAATTAATAAAGGGGTAACTTCAGAACCCGGTGCGTCAGAGCGGAATTACTTTTTTACCTGTATCCCTGAAGCGGATCCGACGCACTGAACACATTCTGCGATATTATCAGCCTGTCCAGGTACGCCCGTTCCATCTCCTCAACAATCACCGGATCGAACTGTCCTCCTGACTCTCTTCTCAACTCGTCAAGCGCGTCCATGTCTGACATTGGTCCCCTGAACGGGCGTGGTGATGTCATCGCGTCGAAAGCGTCCGCAACCGCCAGGATCCTTGATCCAAGCGGAATCAATTCGCCTTCTAGGCCGTCGGGATATCCCGATCCGTCAAATCTCTCATGATGATGCCTGATCACCGGAACCAGGTCCTTGAGATATTCAATCCTGCGGATAAAGCTCGCTGACATATCCGGATGGGCCTTTACGATTTCCATTTCCTCATCCGTAAGCCGCCCAGTTTTGAATAGAATGGTCTCAGGGATTCCGAGCCGTCCTACATCGTGAAGGAGAGCCGCTATGCCCAGCCTCTCAGTGAAAGTCTCACTGAGGCCGTGAGTACGTGAAATAGCGGTTGCGAATTCGCTTACACGTTCCCCGTGGCCGATCATATAAGGGTCCCGTGAGTCGATGGCGGCGGAAATCGCAATGGTGATTTCCCTGAACGCGTTCAGGCGGATATCCTGCGAATCCCACCGGTCAATAAGCTGGTGTACTATTTCAATTGACTTCTGGAGATTCAGGATGTCCTTTTCGGCAACCTCGTAGTCTTCCTTTAGGAAAATGCCCACTACATATCCCGGCGATTCTGCGACAGGGATCGCGCCGGCGATTGCTTTTTTCCAGATAAGCCCCGGAGGTGCTTCGCGGCCCCTGAGGTAAATGTTTTCCTTATCCAGATCATGGCTCACGATTATGGCTGATTCAGACACGACCCGTCCAAGAAATGAGCCCATAATAGGAATTGGTTCCGCGAGGTTTGAGAATTTCGGGATCAGCATTCCCGACTGATGGTCCAGCAGGCATAGCCTGATACCGGCTCCCTGCCAGATATCATGCAGGCCTGCTACATAGGCTGCCAGGAGGTCCGGTTGGCATTGTGCGGCCGTAAGCCGTGTCGCGAGTCCCACCAGTTCAGCGAGTGCTCCTGCTCCTGTCTCGTCGGCAGAATATTCTTTTGGACCGAAAGATGGATCGATATTTTCCAGGTAACGGGCGTTCATCTTCACGTTTAATTTCCGGCTCTTGCAGCTTTTCATTATTATCCGGGAAGTTGAATTAGCCGTTATTAATAGGCTGAGGGGAGAATTAATCGAATCTGAATAATATTAAAGATATCCCCGCTACCATCCGGTCAGGATCTCGAACAGTTCGCTGACACTTGGACGCCTGAACGGTACATTATCGAGGCTTATTGAGTCGCCGATCTTTTTCAGCGCCGGATGGACATTTACGTACGCTCCGAGGTCCGATGGGTACTTGTTTCGGGCTATTCCCGGGAATATGACCCTTTTAAAGTACTTTCCGAGCATTTTTTCCCATTCACCGATATCGACCAGGTCAGGTGGATTGCAGAACGATGGATGCATTGACATGTATACATCCCCAGCCGGATCAGTCATTCCGGCTTTCTTCCTCCATTCGCCTATCGCCCCGTCGATGAATTCGACGCTGTCTTTTGTAATAAATGGCGACCAGATAGGAAGAACCCCCGCGGCTATTGGAAAGTACGTGTCTGTATGGGTGAAGGTTGCAATATACATGCTGTTAATCGCGTGGTGATCCTGCTGGCACTGCCTGTAAAGATCGAAAATCTTTTTCGACAGCTCCGACGGATGCTCATGATACTCCTGGATTACGGTCCGGTTATAAGATTCCGCAATGTCCACGGCATCGTCGATAAATTCCCTGGACGTTCCCCATTCGCTTTCGGGTCCTGTCTCATATTCGTATGGGATATCCCATCCGGTGCCAGGGCTTCCGCCCCATTTCTCCCGGTACCTGACCAGGTATTCTTCCTGGTCAATATATTCGGTCGAGTCGACTCCTCCAAGTCCACCGAGCTGCCAGTAACAATTTTCTCCTATTTTTGCCCTGTGCCACCGGTAGCCGCAATGAAGGATAATAACCGGTGCATTATCTATCAGCCTGTCCCTGATAAAAACTCGATATGCTTCCGGAAGCTTCGCATATTTCAGCCGGATGAACATCAACTGCTTTATGAGAAACCTGTCATGTACGGGATCGTAGTGGACAATCGCTTCGACATTCCTGTTATTAGCAAGAATTTTTTCAGCGGCGTATTTTCCATATTCAAGATATCCAGCCGCGTCGTCGGCTTTAAACCGCTTGATTACATTGTATAAAAGTGGTTGCGGAAGAAACGGGAATCCAGTCAGCGCCGATAGAAATCCCGCGGATAAACCCGGAGCTCCAAGGATCACTCCCGGATATTTCTCCGCGTGATATCCCCTTACAACCCATTGTGCCGATTTGACGACATCGATATCTTCCAGCACCTTTTCCTGGTGGCCGATGGTGAGTGTGATCCGGTCGATTACCTGAACGCGCATCGATTCAGGCAGCTTATTTAAGAGGTTCGTAAGGAGTCGGATACTTTTAGGCTGGGGAAACGGATCGAATTGCATCCTGTCAAGTGCTGCCTGGCTCCCCATCAGGGCTGCCAGAGCGGAGTCACCTTTTGTGATTCCCGGGGGGAAAGAGACTGTGGATCTTGAACTCATTGAGACGCGTCGTATTCTACCAGAGCCCCGCTACCCTAACAATCCATGCACTGCGATAAAACTTCTGCTAATATTTATGTGTCTCAATTGCTGCACGCAAAGGAGTGACTTTCGATGTCGAGTAACAGGTTACAGATTCCATTACTGATCGCTTTGATAGTGTTATTTGGGTCCTTTGGATGCGCCAACCAGGCATCCACAGGCGATGTCGCCGTCGACGATACCAGCGATGACGGCAAAATTATCGTACCCGATACAACGTGGGAGGAAACCGAGGTACCCGAAGATTCGAGTAGCGGCGATACGGGTTCAGAAGTACCCGATACTCCTGAAGGCACTGAAGGGGCAACCGGTGCCGACGGACTTATCGACTATACCGAAACGGAAGTCGACATGGGTTCAATTGATATCACCTTAATGGTCGACGGTGTGGAGCGCGATATGGAACTTCCACTCGAGGTATGGGAAGGACAGACCCTGACCATCGAATTCGTTGTGAAATCCGAAGGCCCCGAACTGGCGGGCTACGAAATCAATACAAGCGCCCGCGTAACCGCGCCGGCGGAAGGATTGCTTGACGGCAATGAGGCGGTCGTGCCCTATACATTTACATACTATTCGGAGTACTGGGAGGGTGGCGGCATTTCCATATACGTCAGAAATACTGCCGGACTTCGCGAAATTGGGTCGGTTCCCGTTATGCTTGTGCCTTTTCCGGGCATGAACTAGTGCTTTAAAGGAAGAATTATTATCCTGATTGAACTGCCCGGGAAAGCCGGGCGTTTTTCATTCCTTGAACCCGAAAGTCACCGTCAGGGTGATCTCAACTCCGTCCCTTACTACAACAATCTCGACCATGTCGCCGGGAGAGTATTGTCCGAGCGCGTACGAGTAATCATAGATATTCAGAACATCGTAATCTCCGACCTTCACGATCTGATCCCCTGCCATAAGACCGCCCTCTTCCGCTGGACTGCCAGGCTGAACGCCCATTATGAAAAATCCATCATCGCCTGATTCGTAATCGGGAATTGTGCCGAGGTAAACACTTCTCGGTGTGTCACTTACTGGATGCGATGAGCCGTCTTCTTCATGCCATTCCTCATAAGTGAGTTTTTGATCGCGGTTTCCCACCTCAGTCGCTATTTCAAAAACCGCTCCGACTATCGAATTCAAGCCTTCGTAATTCAATGTGTCTGTGTCGTCGAATGGAGTATTGTATTCATCGGTAATTCCGGTGAAGAAAAACAGAGACGGAATTCCAGCCTCGTAAAATCTTATGAAATCGCTGCCCCCTACAGGCTTTGGATTAACTGCGAATTTAACAGCGCCATCGGGTGTGTATTCCGGGATTATCCCGGCGAAGTCAGGCGAACTCCCCGACGCGATGATTATGCAGCTCGTATTACCATCTTCATTTTCATGAGCGCGCCCGACCATGTCCATGCAGAACATAGCCGACGTCGATTCGAGCGGAACCAGTGGATCATCCATGTAATGGATCGATCCAAGTGTCCCGAGTTCCTCTCCGGAAAATGATATGAACAGGATGCTGCGCCTTGTCGGATTTTCACCGAACGTTCTCGCCAGTTCCAAAAGCCCCGCGACACCCGAGGCGTTGTCGTCCGCGCCGTTATGCACCAGCCTTTCAGGCCCCTCGTACCGGCTCCATTCATCGCCATAGCCTATATGGTCGTAATGCGCTCCGATGATCATGTATTCATTTTTTAATTCCGGATCGGTGCCGGGAAGAATTCCCGCTACATTCCATGTCGTTCCCGTGTCCTTCAGAATATCAACACTCAGAGTTATCTGTACTCCTTCAAGATCCGCGCCAAATGGCATCATGTGCCTGTCAATCTCTGATTGATACATGGAAAGAGGCGCACCCATCCCGGCGAAAATAGCATCCGCTACTTCCTGAGTTATCCTGATGACCGGAATATTCATCGATACCCTCATTCCCGTATTTTCAAAAGCCGGGAGGGCATCGCCCTCATCCCCGACGTTATTCGGAGGCGCAACCAGAACCAGCGCCAGAGCCCCATGCGCTGCAGCGTTAAATGTTTTCCATCTGTCATGTCCAAAATCTGATAAATTCGTCCCATCGAAAATGCCGTCAGGATCGTCCGTTCCCGGCTCGCCGCTCATACAGAAGACAATTTTTCCCTCGACATCCAGATCTTTATAATCGTCCCAATCATATTCCTCGGCTGTAATTCCGTATCCGGCGAACACGACCGGAGCGGATACCAGGCCGCTTGAAGAAAATCCCACCGGTATCCAGTCCCTTCCGGTTTCCCACACGTAATTTTCATCACCAACAGTCATCTGGAAAAAATTCAACTCACCCATGCTCGATCCGGAAGAAAAGTCGAACTTCTGGAAGTACCACGGATCACACCCATCCGGCTTTTCGAGCCCGATCGACTCAAATTCCGAGGCAATATAATCCGCCGCCATCTCGCATCCGGGAGTGCCCGTAAGCCGGCCTTCGAGCATGTCCGATGCGAGGAACTCAACATCGCTTTTCAGGAGGTCGATATCGTCGGCTGTCTCTGGAAAAGCCTTCGCGGTCCCAAAGATAAGTGTCAGGATAAATATCGAGATAAAAAAATATGTGTGGTTTCTCTTGAGATTCATATTCTATATTCCGGCGCTTTGCGCTATGATGTAATTACGAAGTTATGAGTATAACACCAGCATTCACGGTTCAACAATCGAGTGGTGCGTACCATGAACGGTGAGCAGATAGTCAACGCCAGCATCCGGGCGATCATTGAAGAAGCCGCGACACGAGCGTCAGAAGAAGACCTCGAACGTGTCCCCGAACTGGAGCGCTTCAGGGTAGTTTCCTACGAAGCTGGTTTATTCGCCTTCATCATTGCAAGGTCTACCAGGCGGAAACGGATAGGAATGTTCGACGGCAAAAATGGCACAGGGAGTATCGCTGCATGGCTTGCGGGAGGAGTGGTCGAACATGACGGATCGATATTTGGCTGGGAAACCAATCCACGCCGCCATGTCAAACTTCAGAACATGCTGGCAAGAGCCGATCTCGGGCACCTTGTCCGCCTCGGACATGAGGATCCCCTGCGGATAGTCGAAGAACTCGAAATGGACGAATTTTCCCGTGGAGAGCCATTCGACATGTTCACGCTCTCACTCCTGGACCTCGACTGGCAGCAGCGGATCGAACTTGGATGGAAAACGCTCGATTCAAATGGAATTTTTCTGCTGACAGATTCCTTCCAGGCCGGCGATGCCGCAAAGAAGGCTCTTGAGAAATTTTTCGGCGATAAAGGCGTAGCCGCTGTCGGATTGAACATTGGTGAAGGTATTACATTCGGACTGAAACTCGACGATTTATACGAGCGCATCGAAAAGCTGCCCAACTCGATATATGTCGGGGAGAAAGTTGCTGAGCGCATGCACTTTCTCGAGGAAGGAAATCGCGACCGCTCTAATCAGTACCGGGCAATTCTCCCGGTTCTGGGACTTTTCCTGTGGATGATTACAAAAACAGAAAGGCCGATAAACGCTCTTGAGATAGGAACATCCAGCGGCTATTCCGGATCATGGATAGCATCGGGATTAAAAAGATGTGGCGGCCACCTGACCACAATCGACTGGGACCCTGCCAAAATTTCTCTAGCGAATGAAACCTTCGAAATCGCGGGACTGGAAAATTACGCAACCGTAATCCATGGAAACGCCCTTGACATACTTCCTATTTTCGAAGGGAAATTCGATTATATTTTCCTCGACTGCGATAAGGAATTTTATACCGAACTGATCGATGTAGTGGTCCCGATGATGAATCCCGGGGCTGTAATGATTGCAGACAACATCCTGAGCCATAAGGACGAATTGAAATCATTCGTGGATTCAGTCCAGAACAATCCGAATCTTGTCAGTGTAAGTCTGGGATTGGGGAAAGGTGTCGAGATGTCGATGAGGCTATGACGACTTGCCCGCATTCTTCATTCCATTGAAATAATTAATAACGAGGTAAAGCACCGCAAATACAGGCCAGTATGTCCGCAGGCCGAACTGGAATCCCATAAGCTGTTTAGCGGCTAAAAACAAAATTACCGCGACTATCGTAATTATCGCGGCGTTCATGTACTTCGACTTCATCATTCCGGAAATATTTTACCTGATTATTTCCCTGAATATTGCATCCGACAGAAAATACGCCTTGTCATTCAGCCTGACATTATCATCTGCGATGTCCAGCAGCCCCGCGTCATGATACCTCGAAAACACATCGCCGATAATCTCGTTAAGTTTGATTCCATAGCGTGTCTCGATCGAGTTAAGGCTGATCCCTTCTGTCTTCCTGAGTCCCATCACTACAGCCTCTGCAGCCGCACGGTCGCTTGACAGGCTCTCGAAATACTCGATCGTGTTTTTTTCGCCATCGAGGGCATCAAGATATTTATTCACATCGTATATCCGTTTGAACCTGGCACCGTCGATGTAACTCGCCGCTCCCGGACCGAATCCGATGAATTCTCCGCCGGACCAGTACGCCATGTTGTGCCTGCATTCAAAGCCCGGCTTCGCGAAATTCGCGATCTCATACTGGATATATCCCGCTTCCTGCATTTTTTCGCGCGCAAGATCGTACATTGATGCCTGATCGTCGCCGTCGGGAAGGCTCAGCGACGGTATCAGTGCTTCGGGAAGCTCTCCGAGCCGGCTGTCCGATTCTGTCATCAGCCCGTACAGGCTCACATGCTCGGGACCGAAATCGATCAGTTCTTCGAGCGATTCCCTGAATGATTCTATCGTCTGTTTCGGCAGTCCATGGATCAGGTCAGCAGACAGGTTATCGATTCCTTCTTCCCGGCATCTCTTCAGGAACGCGCGGGTGTCATCGGAATTATGAAGACGCCCCGATTGACCGAGCTCAACATCGTTGAACGACTGAACTCCGACTGACAGCCTGTTGACCCCATTCTTCCTGAGAATTGCGATCTTGTTTATGTCTTCAGGATGCGGATTGACTTCGTACGAAACTTCCACTGCCATCGGAGAATTCGCCATAACTTTTTTCATCAGAAGTTCCATGTCGGCAGAACCAAGGGTCGATGGCGTTCCGCCACCGACATATATCGTGTCGACCATCCAGCCACGGTCGGACGAAAACCATCGCCCGATCTCTTTTACCAGATTTTCAACATATTTTGTCTGGGTGAAAGTGCCGGCGGGACGCGCGGGGAATCGGCAGTAAAGACATCTCGCCCTGCAGAATGGAATATGGATATAAACACCGAGTGACCGGTCAGCGGTTCCGTTCATTTATTGTGGTCCACACGTCTCCCTAGGCTAACTATTGCAGCGATTTTGTCAGAAAAAACCCCTTACGTCAAGCGGATATCATAACCATAACCATAAGTGCACGGAATCGCAAAGTCGCCAGGAGAAATGTTCTTATCAGGAGGAGATCGGATATCCCGATACGCAATCTTATTTTATCTGGTAGCATACAAAACCGAAGCGTCACCGAAGGTTATGCCTCCCATAAAAAACCACTGACTAACAAGTTAGTCAATGCTACAAAATACCGTACTACGATATTCCGGAAACCGCGGTATTACATTTGAAAAAAGAGTCGAATCGGGTTAACATCTTCCCGCTTGCGAATTCAATCGCGAGCATGGATGTTTCATGCGTATTTTTATGACACCGGAAGCGACAGCCCGCGACGTCGGCGAGGTTGTCAAGCGTATCAAGGAAAACACACAGTCTGCGTGTAATACAGATGTATCCACGCTGGACGGCCGTGTGGTAATCTCAGTCCTGTCAACCGGCGGCGAACTCTATCCTGATATTCTCCTCAGGATGAACGGGGTGGAATCAGTCGACGGAGCGTCGGAGATTTACCCACTGGTACGATCAAACGGTGAGCAGAAGCCGGTCAGGGAGATTGAGATCGAGCATTCAAACTGCGTAATCGGGGGCGACGAATTTATCGTGATGGCGGGACCGTGCGCTGTCGAAACGCAGGATCTTCTTTTCAAAATCGCTGAATTTGTCAAAGGATTCGGAGTTACGATTCTGAGGGGAGGGGCATACAAGCCTCGAACCAGCCCGCATAGTTTCCAGGGGCTTGGCGAAGAAGGGATAAAAATCCTCCAGAGCGTGAGAGAAACTACCGGAATTTCAATCATCACCGAAGCCATGGAGCCATCGACTGTCGACATTGTCAGTGAAGTCAGCGATGTAATCCAGGTCGGTTCCCGTAATATGCAGAATTTCCCACTTCTGAAAGCAGTCGGACGGCAGAGTAAGCCGGTGCTATTGAAACGCGGCATGAGCGCAACCCTCGACGAATGGATGGGTGCGGCTGAATATATCCTCGCTGAAGGAAACGATCAGGTAATATTGTGCGAACGCGGAATCCGTACATTTTCTAAGCATTCACGGCATACATTGGATATAGGTGTAATTCCAGCGCTGAGAGAAC
>DASWIV010000374.1:0-4892 GCA_036397475.1 bacterium | reverse complement strand
GTTTGAATCGAGGAATGACTGGAGTTCCGCATCCGTAAATGCCGCGTGAGAGTAATCAGCCCTGATTTCGTCGCCAGCTGGCGGGGGAATGGCCAGATCGATTTTTCCAGTGTCGTAGTCGGCTGAAAAATCAATTCCTTCCGTCAGTTCTGTGCCATCTACCTTGACCGTAAGGGTTCCTTCCATAACAGGTGCGTGCCGGCAGATGAAAGTTGTTTTCACCCCGTCTCCGATTCCCGGGAGGTCGTCCAGGACAACCTGTTTCCTGTCGAGAATTTTTAATCTCAGATCTTCAACCTGGCTCATTTCACAATCCTTTATTTTCAGAAAAGAGTCGGGCGCGAATCGTGATGATCCGCGCCCGCACGGTGGTTAAGAAGGGAGGAGGCTTAATGGATTTACGCCACAATAGCTCCGTAAAAACCCCTGTAGTCCATTACAGCGCCGCCAAAGACCAGCCGGCCCTTGTACCAGATTACATCCCGCTCGAAATCTTCCTTCACGAGAATGTCCGGAGTTTCGCGCCCTCCGAGAAATCCGATCTCGATAGTCGCGATACTCGCGGGTTTCGCCACCAGGTACCAGTTATTGGCATCGGTAAGCAGCGGCTCGACAAGCACTTCGACCATTCCCTGCAGTACGTTCACGTCGTTGTCGTTCCCACCCGGGACTAGTGCCGAGTGAACGAGTTTTTTCGCGGTGAATTCAAGCTCGGGTGAAACCACGAGGAATCCGGGTTCGATATTTAGTGGATTTCCCTTTTCGCTGACCTGGCTCCGCATGGAAGTTACCGCCGCCGAAAGCGACGATTCATCGAGAGCCGCCAATCCTAGGTTCCCATGATTAACATGAAACAACGCATCGCCATCGTAGATTTCAGGATTATCCCGCAGAAAACCGATCACAAAATCGTTCAGGGTATTCTGGGCAGACAAGCCGAGTTCGAATCCGATGTTCCTGAATGCTCCAAGATCGTCATTGATCAGCATTTCCCAGGTGAAATTCACACCACGTTCGTACTTCTGGGGTGAGTAGGTCACCTTGTAAGATGAAAAATCTCCCTGCTGATGCTCAGATCCTTCCGGTACGACCAGGTACCTGTCGGTGTCGCTGCGCCTCAGGCGCGTGACAGTTTTCATGTCATTCAGCGGAATCGTCTGGACCAGTTTTTTCCAGTTCGATGGCGAAATATTCCACGCCTTTATCAGGTCCCGCTGTACATTTGATGAATCCCCGACCAGGTCGGGGAAATCCGACGTTGTCGCTTCCTTTAAACGTGCCGCGGCGTGGACCAGGCCATCCAGCGCGTTTTTCTCAAACTCCCCATCCGCCAGGATCTGCCGGACCAGAGAGCCGTTGAACCCCTTCTCATGGGCTCTTGATGCCCATTCACGAAGTAAACTCATAGTTTTCTCTCCTTTTAAATTTGCAGATCAGCTCTGGAGGAGCCTGCAGAAAAAATTGTTATTTGCATCGGACGCTGTTATCGCTCGTCCGAATAAATCATTGCCAGACGCGGTCAGTGTCAAATCGTTCGATCCATCTATGTAGACCGGGTCGCCGATTGACACTCCCGCCAGCGTGAATTCGAAAATCCCGATCAGCTGAAAACTCAGCTGCTCTCCGGAATCAGCGTCGATCAATGCGACTCCGTTGAAATTGCTTATCCTGTACGGATTTCCGGACGTGTATGACGCTCCGGCGGTGAGAGTGATTACCTCTCCGCGGGAGATATAGTTCTGGGCCATTTGTTCACCTCTTTAAATTGTGTTGCCGGGTGCTGTTGATTGCCGGGTCAAACCAAAATACCTGAGTGTAGAATTCCTTGAGTTTTCCTTATCAGGTTCTGATTTCTTGCCTGACCCCATTCCGCGAATGAGATTTTCGGATGCCAGGGACGACAGGTACGCCCTGTGATTCTCAATAAGTTCGAAAATCCTGTTTTCGTATTCGATGTCGAAAACATCCAGGTTCTCGATCTCGTTGAGCAGGTACTCCTTCGACGTTTCAGGCAGCATGGATTCGCGAACGAACCGGCGTACGATAAGTTCGCTTTCAAGAAGCAACTTCTCGATCTCGATCGCTTCCCTGAACGCTTCAAGTTCATCGGACCCATCGTCGATTTCCCTGAGAAATTCTTCCCTGGAATTTTCCTTCAGTTTTTCGATCAGGTCCGGGCGCGCCTCGCATAATTCATCGATGGAAATTCCCTCGATCAATCTGAGCCCTTCAGCGTAGCCCGCACTTTCTGACAGGACTCGCTCTACCCTCCCGCCTGCGGCGGCCTGGGTTACGAAGTCGACCGAAAATGCCCTGGTTATGGCAAGAACCTCCCTGACAACCTTGCCGTCTCGACGGGTAACCTTTGTTTTCCCAAGTGCGTTGATGCTCAGGTCGCCAAGAAGTCCCTCGGAGATCATTGTCAGAAGCCAGTCGTGCGCCTTGCTCAGTTTCATGGACGCCCTTATGGCTGATCCTTCGGACCACGATTTTTCAATCGCTCCGACAACATCCCTTACAGATCGCTCCGATTCATCCGACCGGGGATGGTCCGCGAAACATTTGACGCCCGTGAATATGGGCGCTGAATCACGGATCACTTCTTTCGGGTAATAAGTTCCATTTTCAGATAGTCCGGCTTCGAGAATAATGCCTTCGACTACATATTCTTCGGGGCTGACTGTCGCTTCCCGTAGTGTTGTTATTATTGGTATGTTCATGGTGTTCCTTTTTCAACCACCAGCCCATGCGTTTGGTTCTGACGGCATCCTATGGGTTACGCTTATGGCTCTGATTTTATGGCTTCGACCTCTTTATCCGGATTCCCTATCCACGGGATCATTCGTCGCGCGCTGTCCCTGCTGATAATGCCTGAGTTAACCTGGTCGATCAGCACTCTGGTCAGCTGCTCGACATCGTCAGGAACGATAGGCGGGAAGTTGACTTCCACATTCCTGTCGGCTTTCCCGGAAATAGTTCTTTTGCTTATTGCGGAATCGATGACCTTCGCGAATATCGTTTTGAAAACATTTTCGAACAGGCGCTGGCGGTCCTCGAATTTTTTCGTCATCGGAAGCTCCATCGACCTTGTTGTAGCGAGATTACCTGTCGATGGATCGCCGAAATAGTGCTCAAATATACCCGAGCCCGCAGCGATCATCAGCTTGATCGCCCTCCCATCCTCCTTGGCGTCGTCCGATCCGACCTGCGGTGACAGAACCTCCCATTCTTCAGATTCATGCACCACCAGGATACTTCCTGGTTTTGGGGTTATGTATTTCCCCGACGAATCCGTGTTAAATGGTCCCGATGCTTTTTCGGGATGTGCGGGAACTTTTCTCAGGAAAGCGAATGTTCCCCGCGCCCTGTTGATCGCCATTCGATCTTTCAGCCACCGATCATAGGCGTCGAGCCACGGGAGAATCCGGTACAGTTCGCTGATCCCGCGGATAGCATTCGAGACGTTGTTGACTTTAACGTGGAGAATTTCTCCAGCGTCGATTACTTCCCTCGCCATACCATCGTTCAGCGTTGCCTCATAATAATTTTCACTCTTTACAAATGTTTTAATTTTCTCTTCCGGTGTTTCAGGCTTGCGGAATTCCCTCAGATACGCGACAGGCTTACGTACATCCTCCTGATCGGTGGCTATGTCTATAATCTCCAGCGGATCTATTAGAGCAATCTGTATTGAGCCATCAATCGGATTCACAAAGAACCGAATGAATATCTCACCGTAAATCTGAAGTTCGTTACTCATCCAGTGCTGCAGGGACGCCATGTCGTTGGCGGGATGGTTCCAGAATTCAGAGAGAATCTTCTGCACCCGCGAATCAGCCGCGGTAAATCCAAGGCCTTTTCCCATTACGAACCAGGTGGTCAGGTTTACGATCTGGCCGGCCAGTGGGTTCGTGCACCACGCGTGGTACGCACGTTTCAGGATCGATCGGTGATCCTCCGGGCTGAGATTATCTGATGAAAAAAACTCGTTGGAGATCCTGCGCCATTCCCATCTGTTGGGATTCGAAAACTCGCTGTAAGGGTATTCCCATCCCTCGGTTGGATTCATGCTTTCCCTGAAGCGATCGCTTTCGATGGATTTATTGTGCAGGTTTTTGAGGAACCGTGGTACCAGCGAATCGACAATATCCTTCAATTTCATTCAAGTGTCCCCGTAGTCAGAATAGTTAATACCCCCTCACTAACTATTAGGACAATTTGAGCAAATTCGGTGACATCAAAAAAAGCGCATTTTCATGCGCCTTTGAGATTTCATAATTTGAATTGAAATTATCCGCCGGGTTCAATTGTATCCAGTGCCTGGAACAGGACAGTACCATCGGGGATGATCTTGTTAGTGGTCGGTACCCAGTTAAGAACCGGAGGATCATTGACCGCTATCACATTCGCGACAACTACTCCTGAGTCATTGATGAACGCGAAATTCAATGTCCCGCCGTTAAGCGGATCAGCGGAAGAGATCCAGAACCTGTACCTGATCAAAATACAATGATAAGTTGTCCCGCCATCGTACGGTACCGTCACATCCCCTTCGCCGATCGCCTTGACATGGTAATCGAGAATAAATCCCGGCAGGTCGATGTCAAACATGTAATCGGTGGACGTTGTGAGCGGGAATGGGATCGCTAATGCCTGTTCAGTGTCGGGTGGCCCGAACGGTGACGAGCCGATCACGAGCGGATCATGGAAGCCATAAATGAAGAGCTTATTCGATGAGAAATGATGGTACTGCGCTTCATAAAGTATCGGGAAAAATGGGTCATACATGTCGAATGACTTCATGAAGTGCGTAGTTGCGGAATTAAAATCGTCCACAAATCCACCGACCTCGGGATCGTCATCATCGATAACCGTCACCCGGTTGTTCTTCA
>DASWIV010000373.1:0-10084 GCA_036397475.1 bacterium | reverse complement strand
TCGTTCAGTCCAGAATGAAACGCCCCGGCACTCGCTGGCAGAATCAGGGCGCTGACTCGATGCTTGCTCTCAGATGTCTCTACCGCAGCACAAATCGCTGGGATGCTTACTGGCATGATAAAAATTCCCCAAGGTTGGTGACATAAAAATCAATCCGCGCTCACACCCGGGCGATAGTAACTTGTATGACCGGAGCAATATCATGTGGTATAATCGACTGTCGTGTCGGGGTGTAGCTCAGCCAGGTTAGAGTGCTTGCTTCGGGAGTAAGAAGTCGTCGGTTCGAATCCGACCACCCCGACCAGTTTTTCAACTGACGCATTTTCGAGCATCAAAACGGCTGTAGCCCGCTATTGATAAGGGTTCCAGACTTTAAGACAGAAGTTCTAACCACCAGTTTTAAGAGGTGGTTTTTCACTTCCGCATTTCCCTATTCAACGATCACAGGAGCTTGTTTACACAAGTCTAGCATCTACTCTGATAGTGCGTAGAACTGTAGGAGCTCATTGTCAACCCGAGTATCATGCAAATCAAATGCGAACAAACCCACAGCCATGTTCTGATTTTTCTAATCAGTCACAGGATAATGAGACTGATTTTCAGGCTCGTTTGCGCCCGTAATAGGGACGGATCAATAATCCTATTACAAAAAGCAGAATAATTGCGCCCACAGTTGCTGTGATTAAAACATTCGCGAAAGTACTTGAGGTAATGGAAAGTTGATTTCCGAAAAAGGAACCTCCTATAAACGACCCAGCCAGCCCTACCAGCAGAGTGCCTATTATGCCGAATCCCGACCTTCCCAGGATCGTGCTGGCTAATAAACCTGCCAGAATTCCTACAACCAACATTGCTAAAATACTCATTTTAATTCTCCTTATTTCTTTTCAAAATTTACACGTGTTACAAAGGTCTTACAGTTATATGAAAGAGAATTTCGTTCGCAGATGGAAACCCCTGCCCCTAGTACCATCTGCCGCGGCCATACCAGCCACCGCCGCCGAGCAGCAGAACGACCAATACGATTATTACTAAAGTTGTGAGTGACATAACATCTCCTTTCATTAATTGTTAAATCCATCCGTTAAGAAATCAAAGCGCAGAAAACAGCGAATCCGGCAGAACGCCCTTGTCGCCTGAACATGTCAGTCATTCTTGACTACTATAATCAGATAATAATCCTGGCTTACTCCAGATTCGAATTCGGAGCATTCGACTTCGACCCTGTGACTTCTCGATATCGTTTCCGAAAATGAGAGTACCGGGTACTTTCCCCTCTGTGAATCTTCAGACAACAAATTACCATTTGCCGAGTATATACGTATTTCAAGGTCAACGATTCCTTCTCCGCCAATTCCCCAGATTTCATAGTCGCCTGTGCCGACTGTGAGAGGGAAACTATAGGGGGATCTCTTTTCCAAGAGCCTGACTTCGTCAAAAATCATTGTTTGACCCTGATCGACGATCTTAACCATGTACTCAGATTGGACTGAGTTAATGTAATTCAGATCATCGGTGTCGCTGGCGATTACTGGTATTGCCACCAGCATCAACAGCCCTGAAATAATTGCCATGCGAATTAAATTTTTCATGAATTCTCCTTTTGCCGACTCCCTTGGGTCGTCAATCTCTGTACGCATTATACTTGATGATTTCAGTTATTTGCGACAACGGATACTTAGTCATTCATGATTTATTTAAGCCTGTGACTTTAAATCGGTTTACTCGGACAAAAAACCTGTTCCTTTCACAAGGCAGTATATGTACACCCATTGGAAAAATATGGTAATATATTCTTTAAGTTGTTCACATTATGCAAAGAAGGGGCAGGCCGGACCTGCTGTCGATGTCGATACCTAAAAAACGATTAAAAGCTTCCGAACGGAGGATGCAGATTCTTGAGAAAGCGGGTGTAGCTTTCGCGCAATATGGTCCGGAAGCGACCAGGGTCAAGGACATCGCGGAGCTCTGCGATGTCAATGAAGCTTTGATTTATCAGCATTTCCCGAGCAAGGAAGATCTGTATTTCGAGGCTATGCAGCGCTTAAATGAGAAAATGGTAGCCGATTGGGTAGGCATCGCCAATAGGGCAAATAACAGCTATGAGGCATTACGACTGATCTACCAACACAGGTTAAGTGAAGTGTACAAGCATCGATATCTTCCAGCGGCGGCTATGTATGCATACCTGGCATCGATCACCGATAAGCGGATGCAGAAAGCGTCCACGGAAACTTTCCTTGAAGCGCAAAGCCTTATTGAGGACTTGGTTCGCAAGGGACAGAAAAAAGGTTTAATCAGGAAGGACCTCAACCCGACGAGTGTAGCTTCCTGGATTCGCAGTTATCCTTTGTTTATCGACCTTGCGGTTATTCTGGGTGTGGATGAAACGTTTCCATTGGAGAGTGCCATGGAACACCTAGAAAACCTTCTCGAAACGCTTAAGGATCAATCCCCGAAATCAGAAACACAATAACGCTGAATCAGGATAGAATAGCGTGATCAGCAGCCTGCTTTGGGAGCAGGAGCCCGAGAGTTCGATAATCGTTCCGGAAGTCCGACCAGATGTAAATTAATCCCTTCAACCAGATTTGAAGGGTTTTTTTGTACTCTGTGTAATCAAATTCAGCCCCGGGCCAGACCCCTCATCTGCACCTAAATGCCATACCTGAAAATTTCCCTGTCACAGGCAATATAAATATGGATAAGAGAATCAGGGAATTTACAGGATAAAGATTAAGTCTTTTCAATGGTCTCTCCCGAGAATTAATTTTATCCTGCCCTAAGGCTATATATGATTGTACACTACTAAACTGGAAAAACCTTCAGGAAGTCAGTTGTTTTGGCAGATATTTCAGCCAGTCCTGTTCCTGAAGGCTCTGCCGGTACAGTGAATATGAAATGTGCGGGATATAGCCCGGACGTCTCGGAGGCCTGAGAAGCTTCATCTCTGAATCCGCCGGAGTCCTGTCACCCTTTTTGGCATTGCACCTTGAGCAGGCGCAGACGAGATTCTCCCACGTGAATCGCCCACCGAATTTTCTCGGGACAATATGGTCCACGGTCATTTTCACCGAGTTGCCCCCGCAATACTGGCACCGGTGGTTATCGCGGGCAAGAATGGCTTTCCTGGACAGTTTCAGGGTTGGAGCCGGCATCTTGATAAATGTAGCCAGCTTAATAACAGAAGGCCGGGGCATGGAGAATGCCGCCGACCTTATAAAGTCGCCTCTGTTCTCGATTATCTCAGCTTTTCCCTTAAAAAGAAGTTTAACGGCACGACGGGTGCCGCAAATATTGATAGGCTGGTAATCGAGATTTAAAACAAGAACATGTCCGTTGGATAACGACATCGATAAAACTCGGTAACCTGACCCCCTAAAACAATATGAAATTATTATAACACCAGAATTGGCGATGTCGACAAATCTCTATTTTATTAACTCAGATTTAATCAAATAGTCATAATGCTGCTATTTGAGGGCGATTTTATTCTTGAAAGGGGTATCTAAGCATTCTATTGGTGGATTAATTATGACTTCAAATAATCCTAACACTCAAGCCCAGGAGAAATTCCTGGAAATGGCCAAAGACCTGCCAACTCTCCCGACCGTGGTTGCCCAGGTCATGGTCACACTAGACCAGCCGACATCGTCGGCACGAGACCTCGAGCGCCTGGTGGCTAATGACCAGGCGATCGCGGCAAGGCTTCTCAAACTTGCAAACTCCGCGTTCTACGGCCTGCCGGGAAAGGTCACAAGCCTGGGAAGGGCGATTACACTCCTTGGCTTTAACACTGTACGCTCGCTGGTACTGACCATCGGCGTAATCGATAAATTCAACGGCGCTAAGGGTTCAGAAAGCTTCGACCGCGGCGATTTCTGGGAGCACTCGCTGTCAGTAGCTGTCGCGAGCCGGATTCTGGCCACAAAAGATCCAGGGCTTAATCCCGACGAGGCCCATATCGCCGGATTACTCCACGATATGGGAACAATCATCCTGGACTCATGCGTTCCCGAAAAATTCGAAGAGGCAATGACAAGGTGGAAGAATGGCGACGGCGAACAGTCCCAGTACGAACGGGAAGTAATCGGGTTAACCCATGAGGAAGCTGGCGCTCTTGTCGCCACAAAATGGAGATTCCCCGACTTCATAAAGGAATCCATGGCGTACCATCATCATCCCAACGAGGCGCAGCAGCATCCCGAGGTTGTACAGGTTGTCGCTCTGGCGAATGAAATGGTCAAGGCTTTCCACAAGCAGGAAGAATTGAACGAGGAATTGTCTGTCCCGGACGTTTATCCTGAACTCAGAAACACCTGGCTTCCGACACCGCGCCACGAAGAGTTGTTCATTACCAAATACGAAGTGGATGTCGAGAAGGTCCAGGATATTCTGGCCCTCTTTGGCGAATAACACGAAAAATATTACTGAAAACAAAACCCGCGTTTATCGCGGGTTTTTTAGCGTCAATACACATCCAGGTCCTTTGCGGACACTATTTTCCCCGGGTAATCCCGATATACCTCATAGATGAGATTGTCCTCGGACACTCCGTTAAATAACTGGTGATACAAAATCAAGAGCCCAGGTTTAACTTTCTTTGCGATAGCTGCAAGTTCGCTCGAGGAAGTATGCACCCGCGAATGATAATCCCGCCATTCCGGGGGGTATTTCTCAAATCCTGCGGTCGAATAGACTTCGTGGATAAGTACCTCCGAATCCTTATAATGCTCCTCAAGCTCCGGAAACGGGTATGTATCCCCCGATATGGTGATAACTCTGTCCGGGGTGTGAAATCTGTAACCGTACGCATCCAGCGAGCCGTGTAGCACCCTGAAAGCGATCACCCTGATGTTTTCATCAAGATATACCAGCCCTTCCTCGATCTGGGTAGCGGTTACCTCGATCCCATCCTTATTCGACGGCTGGAGGCCATAAAGCCGCTCTGAAATATCAATCGAATAAGCAGACAGAATTTCGTCCGTCATCGCTTTAATCCCGGGCGGACCGAAAACTCTCAGCGGATTTTCCCGTCCAAGTACCCACGGGGTCAGTACAAAATCGGGAAGTCCCGCTGTATGGTCGGAGTGAAGATGCGTGATGAACAATGTATCCAGATTATTGATATCGAGTTCTGAAATACCGTTTCTTAACGCTGCCGACGCTCTTCTCACCACACCCGGTCCGCAATCGACAATGTATGGCTTTCCGCCGGCTATTATCGCTACGGAGGGTCCTGACCTGTCCGGATCGGCGTTTGGGGTTCCTGTACCAAGGAAAACGATTTTCGATTGCTCAGTCATATAAAAAACCCCGCAAAGACTGCGGGAATTCTGTCATTAATGGTGGGCCCAGCTGGATTCGAACCAGCGACCAACAGATTATGAGTCTGCTGCGCTAACCGCTGCGCCATGGGCCCATGCAGGGCATAATTTACAACATGTTTTTACCTGAGGCAATAGGGGAAAAGCACTCATTAAAAATCGCGCCCAGGATATATATGGAACTGAGATCCGGGACCCGACAGCCATGGAGGGCTAATCGATCACCCATCCCCCATCACAACATTATTCCTGTCCACCGCTTCACCAATTAAATTCGCCGACGCTGTTCTGTAGCGGTCCTCGAGGTCCTGAACTTCCGTTACCAGTCCAAGGAGTGCATCTTTGACTTCAGGCTTGTCTTTTAACTGGTTCTGAGCCTGGTGGAGTTTTTCCTGAAGCTCTTTTTTCTGGCTATCGTACTGGCGTGTGATTATCCTGTGAATGCTGATCCTGAGGTCCTTCTCGGACAATCCCCTGTCGCTTTCTGATTCACGGAGTTTGTCGATATCGTCAATCAACCTGACAACATAACTGAACAAATTCTTATCATTGATAACCTCATCTTTTTTCGTGAGATTATCAGGCGAGTTAAGAATGAACCCCGGCTGCAGAATTATTCCCGCGAGTTTTTTATGGAGGGGATTCTCAAAATCGTCCCGGGTCAGCAGGTCACGTACATCGCCTATATAGTTCGGATTCTCAAACAGGGACAGGAAAAAAGTTCTCTCCGCCATCTCGATTCCGTTGAAAATAGCTTCGAGTGTCCCGCTGTCCGACGTTTTCCCCACTGTGGATTTATTTTCCCTCACATTCCTGAGGCCGTCGCGTATGCCGCTTTCCGGAATTGAAAATGCGAGCGCGGCACGTTCGATCAACTCGTCCTGCAGTAATTTATTTTTATGGGCGAGGATGTACGGCGCGACATTCTGAAACGCCAGAAGCCTGGTTCGCAGATCCGAATCCTTCACGGGGTCGGCAAAATGGCTGAAAACCCAGTCCGGACCAGATACCGACTTTGTCAGCACCTTTTTGAATTTCTCTCCTCCATGCTTAACGACAATATCCGCAGGGTCTTTCCCCTTCGGAAGAGTGTAAACCTTCACAACAAAATCGACATTCGCAAGCGCGTTCAGCGATCTCAACGTGGCACGTTTTCCAGCGTCGTCGCCATCAAATACCAGTATTACCTCATTCGCGAATCTCTGGAGAAGCGGGATATGCTCCTCCGTCAAGGCTGTCCCCATCACCGCGCAGCAATTTTTCATTTCGCCCTGGTATGACATCATCACGTCGGTATAGCCTTCCATGACGATCAGCTGATTTGTTTCACTGGCGGAATTCTTGGCGAGATTCATTCCGAAGAGAAGATTGCTTTTATGGAAAATTTTGCTCTCTGGTGAATTCATGTACTTCGGACCTTCGTCGCCCATATCGCGTCCGCCAAAGCCGACCGTCCGGCTGACGGTATCAATGATGGGGATCATCAGGCGGTTCCTGAAACGGTCGTATTTCCGGCTGCTGTCCTTCTGCGAAATCATTACCAGCCCGGTTTCGAGAATGTCGTTTTCAGGGAATCCGGACGACTGTAATTGTTTCGAGATAAAATCCCACGATTCCGGTGCCGCACCAAGTTTGTAATCGAGGATGGTATCCTTTGTGAAACCACGTCCGATCAAATACTCACGGAATGTCCGTCCCGATTTCGATTTCAGAAACCTGACGTACAGATTCTGCGCGAATTCGTTTATCTCGTAGAGCGTTTTTCTTTTCGGGGCATTCGGATCGGACTGAACTTCCGGTACAACCATCCCGTACAGTCTCGCTAAAAACTGGATCGCCTCGACAAATTCCAGGTTTTCCTTCTGCCTCACAAACGCGATAGCGTCGCCGCCAGCCTGGCATCCAAAGCAGTACCAGAATCCGCGCTCAGGATTGACCGACATGCTTGGATTGGAGTCGCCATGGAACGGGCATACGCCCATATAGCGGTTTCCCGCCTTTTTAAGCGTGACATAGCGTCCGATAAGGTCGGAGAGGTCAACCCTCGCGCGGAGGTCGTCGATAAATGTGTCCGGTATCGATGGCATTGGTCAGGACCGGGGGTAAAGATATCATAAAATCCGATTAAGTCAGCCTCAATCTTGGGATTTCATTAATTATTCACTGATGGCCACAGTCTGAATTCCATACCGGTTAATATTGCCGAATGGAGACACGTAAGTTTGCCTACCTGAACCTAAGCTTATTATAATCATCTTCCAGAGTGCAGAAATCTCAATCCTATATTCCCATTCCATGGGTTCTAACCGCCATCGCGGTAACACTCCTGGGTGCTTTTCTCTTCGCAAGGGGAATCCGCGACACCGACCTCCACTGGCACCTCGAAACCGGAAAACTCATCGCCGAAACTCACTCCATCCCCAAAACCGATCCATTCTCATTCACCGCCGAAGGCGCGGACTGGGTCACCCACGAGTGGCTCTTTGAACTGACCACGTGGATACTCTATAAATCAGGTGGTTATCCATTTCTCTCGACTGCAACATTGATATTCCTCATAACCTCTATGTTAATCCTGGTTAATATCAACCGCCTATCAGGATCGGCACCCATCTGGACCCTCATCTGCACTCTCCTTGGCATGCTGATACTTCTCATAAGAGTAGACTGGCGTCCGCTGTTAATGACAACCGGTCTCTTCTCCATATACATCTGCGTGCTGGAAACATATATACGAACAGAAAATAAAAAGGTCCTATGGCTGCTGCCTGTCTTAATGTTGATCTGGGCCAACTGGCATTCGGGACTGTTGTTCGGACTGCTCCTCATCGCGTATTACACTGCCTGGGAATGGCTTAAGCCACCCGATAAAAAAAGCACCGGGGGCAAAGCATCGGTTCTCGGTATGTTCCTGCTCATCACTTTTATCTGCTCGATCGCCAATCCGAATTTCATCGACACGCTCCTTTACCCCGTACGCCTTGGTGCGTTTTACTCGAATACATATCTTAAAATGCATGTTGTTCGCGAACTCGAATCGCTGACTCCCGACCGTATGCCGGTTTTCTGGTTGTCGGTTGTGCTCCTGCTTTTCGGGTTGCTTTTCTCAAGGAAAACCATGAACCGAAGAATTGCCCTTCTCCTGTTTGCTCTGGTCATCGCATCGATCTACCGGATTCGGCTTACTGAAATCTACGTCCCTGCCCTGATTGCCTTCGGACCCGGAATAATGCAGAACATAACCATAATAATTCATGGTAGATTTAAACCCGGCATTGCGTCTACATTTAATTACTCCCTCACCATTTTTTTGATCGCCGCTTCACTAATGATGGCGCAGAAATCCCTCGACGGCCCTCCATCACTTGAATTGAAACCTGACATTTATCCCGTAAATTGCGCCGGATGGGTCGAACAGTTCTCGCCGCCGGGATTCATGTACAATAATTTCGGCTACGGGGGTTATCTCACCCACCGGCTGTATCCCGGGCACCGAATATTCTGGGACGGACGCCTTCTGGTGTTCCAGGATTTATTCAAGTCACTCTCCGAAGGAAAAACAATCAGCGACATTCACCAGGTCGACTACTCTATCGACAGCAATATCCAGTCAGCCGACTCGCCATACATCCCCGACCTCTGGGCGCTTGTCGAATTCGACCCGACATCAGCACTATATATAAAACGCGACGGCGCCGCGTCCGGGTTAATCGACGGTCACGAGTTTTTCTTCATCGGACCTTATGATCCCGAAGATAACCTTAGAAATATTCGCGATTACCCGGAAGAAATCCGCGACGGCCTGATCGAAGAGACTGAACGATTTTTATCGGAAAATAATTCCGATTACACAAAGAGTTTCGCGATTGGCGTCTATCTGGCCATTGGCAGCAAGTATACGTCGGACGCTCTCACGCTTTTGAATGAAGGAATGAGTTCGAGCCAGAATTATCAAGGCTACTGGCATAACATAGCGTATTACTATTACCTCAAAGGCGATTATACTAAGGCGAAACAGGCTATCCACCCGATATTTTTCTGGTATCCGAATCTTCTGAAAACAAAATTCCTTTACGCCCGGATTATCGCCCGTGAAGGAAACAACCGTGGAGCGATAACTGATTTTAAAAAATTGGCAGGTTTGGGATACCGCACACCGCAGCTATACTTCGAACTCGCGAACAGTTATTACATAGTCGGCGATAAATCTCTGGCCGCGGACGCGCTTGAGAATTATTTTCTTACAGTTCTGCTCCAGGATTATGAAACTGGGGAGTACGCATCGGCGATTGCATTGGGAAATGAGCTTATGCAGTAGAAAGCAAAAATTCGTTTGTCACAACGGCCATGGACTCGGTAACATCAGTTCCTGCGCTACTTTCACCGCGTACCTGTCAGTCATCCCCGCTACATAATCGACAATCTTTCTGAGCCGTTTCCCTTCATCCTCTTCCCATCCGCGCATATATTCCTTCGACACTTCCTCATCCTCGTAAAAAGTATTCAGGATCCCGACCATGCACCGTTTGATCACCATATCGTGCTGGCGTACAACCGGATGAAAATACACCCTGTCGAACATCCAGTCCTTGAGCTCATTGACCATCTCCTGCATTTCGGGAGTCATCGACAACACACCATTTTCAAGCGTAGTGAAAATAATATTGTTCACCATCGATCCTATCCTGAGACTGTTTCTGGTTCCAAGGAAATCGATAAATTTCGACGGGATATCGGAATCAGAGATCAATCCCGAA
>DASWIV010000372.1:0-3230 GCA_036397475.1 bacterium | reverse complement strand
CCCGTGGCAAACAGGTACATGTTCCAGAATCAGGTAATAGTCAAATGAATTTTATGAATTACATGGGTCCGGGCAATACTCAACAAATAATGCTCCATGATTTCGATATCAGGTGGATAAATCCGGTCGATCCTTACAATTCATCTGTATCAACAGCACAGGCGGAACTAACATTATTTGATATTCGCGATGGTACAATCAGTGAAATTACCGCTGGTGTAGATAACAGCAAGGCTGTAAATCAGCTGTTAAAAGCAGAAAATCTATCCTTCACCTGTTCAGATGATATGTCAAAAATGTTTTTCGTCGAATTAGATCCATCAAATCCAGGCAACCCCTGGATGCGGTCCGGAGGGAGCCCTGCCGGATACAATCAAACCATCTGGATGTTGGATACTGAAGAGGAATCATGGTCAGACCTGTACAAGTGCGTTGATATCATTTATCTGGATTGCTCTCCGGATGGAAAATATGTCGCGACCTCAAGCTGGAGCACACAAGATGTACTGATAATCGACGTCGATTCCGGATCACTGATAGCCCAGGAAAAAAATGCAACCGGTCCTGCTTTTAGCAAAAACTATCTTGCATTATATATTGTGGCTGGAAGTGGATATTCCGGGCAGGTCAATGGTCTGATCGTCTACGATATAAGAAATAACTGGAACAGAATCATTGTGCCGTCCTGGGCGCAAATGATGGGTGGATTAACACCCTCCATCTACGAACCCCCGCCAAATGGCCTTGACGGGATGTACGAGAATTTCCACGAGTGATTCTGCTATCATTATCCTCCATCTATGGGAGGAGAGAAGACAAAAAAAATCAGGCCGCGCTCTTATCTTGCGGCGGCGAGGATAATCCTGCTGCTCATCGTACTTGGCGGACTGGCTGTCAGGATTTGGGGCATAGATTTCGGGCTCCCGCAGAGATTTCATCCCGATGAGCCTGTGGTTGTGACCCGCGCGATCTACGGGGTAGCGTCTGATGAGCCTGATAAATGGAATCCAAAAGCCTTCCACTGGCCATCGATGCAGATATATCTGCTGGGCTTAGAGTATGAAATTTTATTCCGGATCGAGAAATTCAAAGGAACTGTGGATAACCGCGACCCTGATTTCGCGTCATTCTCGCTCTATTACCCGGGGATTTTTTACTACATGGGACGTGTCACGACTGCTATTTTCGGGATCGGCTGTATTTACCTGATCTATCTGATCGCGCTCCCGTTGATCGGCATGAGGGGAGCGATAATAGCTTCCGCCCTCGGAGCGATCCATCCCATCCTGATCCGCCATTCGAGATTTATTACGCCCGACATTCCATCCGAATTCTTCTTCCTCGGATCTCTCTTCTGCATGAATGAAGCCCTGCGTCATACAGGAGAGATCGATCCGGACCGGGATGCGAAATTTCATTTCAAATATCTTGTAGCGGCGTCGATTTTCATCGGCCTGGGAACCGGCACAAAATATCCGGTTGGCTTTTTATTCCCGGCACTGGCATTGCTGATTTTATTCGTACGGCGGACCGAGCCAATTGTCACGAAAATAATGCGGATCGTGATACTGGGTGTGGTCGCCTTAGCCGCGTTCCTGATCACAACGCCCTACGCTTCCCTGGATTTTCCGACATTCATCAATGACATCCGTACAATCGGATGGCATGTCAAAACCGGGCATATAGGGATGGAAGCAAAAGGCGGAATATGGATTGCATCGATTGCCCAGTTACTTAAGGATTCGGGATGGGTTTTTACGGTCGGGGGATTTTTCGGATTTCTTGGATTCATATTTGAAAAGTGGAAAACCCGGTGGGTCACGCTCGCAGCATTTCTGGTCGTGATGGGTGGATTAGCTCCACTCGATGTATTTTCGGACCGGTACCTGGTCCCGGTAATTCCGTTCATGTGCATTGGAGCGGCGTGGCTGATCCGAAAGCTTAATAACGTATTTCGCCTTGACGATTTCAGCATGAAAGCCGGCGCGATGTCGATGGTTCTGCTGATACTGTTCGCCTGGACAGGGATAGCTGCTTCCATCGCCGACGGTATCAGGTTGAACATGCTCGATACCCGTACGGCTGCGCTCGAATGGGTTTTGGATAATATCCCAAACAATTCTAAAGTTCTTGTCGAGCAGGGCGGTCCAAACCTTAACGATTCAAATCTCGCCCCGCTTGTTCCGGAGCCGTATTATCAGATTACCGATATAACCCCGCTATTTTTCCTGGGAGGACCGGACAAGGAGCCGATTGTCGAAATGGCGGAAGCCCGTCCTGAGTGGATAATCACTTCGAGTACGGTCAAGGACAGGTACATGCGCCCGGCCGCAAGGGAGCAATATCCGGAGCTGGTGTATTCATTTGAACAGTACTATGCCCTGATTGAAGGATATATGGACGAGATGGCCGGATTTTCGTCCGGGGAAGGAATGACAGGTCCACAACTGGTTATATATAAGGTGCCTGAAGGGCTATGGGACCGGGTGAGGATTGAATCGGTGGATGCAGAAGAAGCTCTTGGAAATTGATTCAGCCAGCAAATTAGCGTGAAATTGCGTCGAATTGCAGTCTATTAACTCACTGGCACACCTGGAATTTACATATATTCGAATCATAATTAGAGGTCTGTTACTTACCATATCGCTTTCCTTGATAATTGGGGCATATTTGATATCATGTATGGGTGGGTAAATACGGATGCCCGCACTAATAGAGTGGAAAAAGAGAGGATTCTTGATGAAAGTTACACGTTGGAAGAAGACGAACGGAAATCCATCACTTGACCTCATCCGCGGAATGCTCGAAGACGAGGGCCTCCGGTTCTACACCTGGAGCGACGCCCCCGGAAAGTTTTATCCTGAGCATTCGCACGATGAAGATGAGATGAGGTGGATTGTCCAGGGAAGTCTCGTTGTCGGGGTGGATGGCAAAGAAGTTAAGCTCAAGGCTGGAGACAGGATAGAGCTGCCGGCCGGTACCGCTCACTGGGCTCAGGTCAGCGAGGACGGACCCATCGTATACCTGTGCGCTAAAAAGCATAATTAGTAAAATTATCTTCAGAGCAAAAAACCAGATTGAAGCGCAATTAAGCCCTCTAATGGGGGGGCTTATTTTTATTACCTGTGACTGGTATCCTGATCTCGTGTAGATCGCGGGCTGGATGGCAGGAAAGTCCAAGCAGATCGGATACATTAGCCGCGTCGAGGTCGATGTCCGCCATGCTTCTC
>DASWIV010000371.1:0-10855 GCA_036397475.1 bacterium | reverse complement strand
CGTTGTCCTAGGCGAAGACGTTGGAGTCAACGGCGGAGTGTTTCGTGTCACCGAAGGCTTGTTCGCGAAATATGGCCGCGACAGGGTTATCGACACTCCACTGGCTGAATCTACAATTCTTGGATCATCCATAGGAATGGCTATCGCCGGACTACGTCCGGTTTGCGAAATGCAGTTCTCCGGATTTGCTTATCTTTCGCTTCCGAACCTGGAAGCCCAGGCTTCACGGCTCAGGACACGCTCCCGCGGAAAATTCAACGTACCGCTCGTTGTTCGCATGCCATTCGGAGGCGGGGTCCACGCTATCGAGCATCACTCGGAAAGCAAGGAAGCGTATTTCGCTCATACGCCCGGACTGAAAACACTTATCCCCTCCACTCCCCGAAAAGCACGGGCACTTATGCTCGCCGCGATCCGCGATCCCGATCCAGTTGTCTTCATGGAGCCTAAAAGATCCTACCGTTCATTCAAGGAAGAAATTCCCGATGAAGAAGAAGTCGCCGAGATTGGCAAGGCAGATATCGTAAAAGAAGGAACCGATATCACGCTCATCACCTGGGGAGCCATGTATCGCGACTGCAGCAAGGTTGTCGAAGCGATTGAGGAAGAAAAAGGCTATTCGATCGAGTTCATCGACCTGATGACCATCTCCCCGCTCGACTCCCACACCATAGCGAAGTCTGTACAAAAAACCGGACGTTGCGTCATTGTCCAGGAAGCACAGAAAACCTTTGGAGTCGCGTCGGAAATCATAGCCCAGGTAAATGACCGGTGTTTAATGTATTTACAGGCTCCAATTAACCGCGTGACATGTTACGATATCCCGGTACCCAACTTCGCACGAGAGCATATGTATCTTCCTTCCCAGGGGCGAATCAGTCGCGCGATCGAGGAGACGATTAACTACCAGTAAGGCTTGAGGTGTAAATAATGTACGACTTTAAACTTCCGGACCTCGGTGAAGGCATCGCTGAAGGAGAGATCCTTAAATGGCATGTGGATATAGGCGGCTCTATTAATGAAGACGATCCCCTTGTAGATATAGAAACCGATAAAGCAGCTGTCACAATCCCCTCCCCGGTCAGCGGCATCCTGACATCGATCTCTGGCGAAGTCGGCGACATGATATCAGTCGGGGATATTGTTGCCTCTATCGACGACGGCAGTGGAGTGAAGGTCACTGTTGCTGTCGCTGCTGAATCTTCAGTTTCGGAAGAAGAAAGCGCAGCGCTTTTGAAAACTCTCACGGATGACTCATTTCCAGTTCATGCCCCGGCATCGGGAAACGGGAAATCCGTTCCAGCGGCACCAGCGACCCGTCGCTACGCCCGTGAGCTTGGAGTGGACATCAACAAGATCACACCGACAGGTCCTGCCGGACGTGTCACGATGGACGATGTCAAAAAATTCTCTGAGGGAGGAACCACACCGGAACCCGCACCGGAACCCGAGAGTGAAAACATTACAACGGCCGACGAAATTCGCGCACACGCCGAATTCGCGGCGCATGCGGCGTCGACAATCCCTCTCCTCGACATTGAACCACTACCCGATTTTTCGAAAGACGGTCCTGTTGAAATAGAAGCCCTGAGGTCAATCCGGAGAAAAGTTGCCCACAAAATGGTCACCTCGATGATCATGATCCCCCACGTTTCCCACATGGACGAGGCGGATGTGACACTCCTCGAGGAATTCCGCCTGAAGGAGCGCTCGAAACGGGAAGGGCAATCCGGTGGAAAACTCACACTGCTCGCGTTTGTGATCCGGGCGGTCACCTTTGGTCTCAAGGCTGCGAAATCTTTCAACGCCAGCTTCGATCCGTTCAAGGGCGAGATCATCTACAAAAAATATTACAACATCGGATTCGCTGTAGACACCGGCAAGGGATTGATGGTCCCCGTCATTAAAAATGCTGACCAGAAATCCATAATCCAGATCGCCGCAGAGATTGAAAAACTCGTAGATGACGCGAGAAACGGTACGATCGAGTACGATGACCTCCACGGCGGTACATTTACAATTACCAATATCGGGCCTCTTGGCGGAACCGCATTGCTCGCCACCATCAATTATCCTGAAGTAGCGATCCTTGCCATGGGCGCTGTTCAGGAAAAACCGGTAGTGCGCGACGGCGAGATCGTCATCCGCAAGATCCTCCCTCTTACATTCGCCTTTGACCATAGAATAGCCGATGGTGCCGACGCTGCCAGGTTTGTAGCCGAGATGGCGCGAAAACTCAGCGACCCCGGCCTCCTCCTGCTTGAAACGTAGGTAGGATTAATCGATAATACATTCAACATTGGAGCCCTCTGATTAGGCTCCGTTTTTTTGGAGAAAGAAACTATGGTAATGGGACAGCTTGAGATAGATACCGACGTAGTCATTATCGGTGGAGGTACCGGGGGATATATCGCGGCGATTCGTGCCGCCGATCTCGGACTTAATGTGACGCTCATAGAAGAACAGGACAGGCTCGGTGGAGTCTGCCTTATCGAGGGCTGCATCCCGTCCAAAACTCTCATCCACGCTGTCGAACTTGCCGAGTCAGCGAAAGTCGCTGGCGAGATCGGCCTGTCATTCGGCCATATAAAAATCGATATCGATAAATTGCGGCAGTGGACACAGTCGGTTGTCGACGATTTGATCCGCGGCGTGGATTTCCTGGTCTCCAAACGCGGAATCGAAGTGATCACTGGTCGCGCCCGTTTCGCAAGCAACAAGCAGGTGCTCATTGAAGGCGAAGGAATGGCCGTAAATTTCAAGCATGCCATTATCGCCACAGGTTCCTGCATCAATAAACTCCCCGGCGAATACGACCTTCCGTTATGGACTTCGGCTGACGCTGTCAACATCCCCGAGGTGCCGGAATCCCTTCTGGTTATTGGAGGAGGATACATCGGTCTGGAACTTGGCCTCGTGTATCACGGACTTGGAACAAAAATTACAATGGTCGAATTTCTTCCTGAACTTCTCGCGGGAGCCGACCAGGACCTGGTAAAGGTCGTTGTCAAACGTTGCCAGACCAAGTTTGAAGCGATTATGACCAAATCGAAGGTCGTTGGGGTAACGGAAGGCAAAGACAAACGCTATGCTGTACAAATTCAGCACGAGGACTCCGAAGAAACCCTCGAGTTCGACCAGGTCCTCGTCTGCGTAGGACGCCGTCCTAATTCCAGCGACCTTGGCCTGGAAAATACTAAGATTGTCCCCGATGAGCGCGGATTCATACCAACAAATAGCGAATGCAGAACTGAAGAAGAAAATATTTTCGCTGTCGGCGACGTTACTCACGGCCCTATGCTTGCGCATAAAGCCGCACGCGAAGGCAAGGTCGCGGCGGAAGTTATCGCTAACCATCCTTCTGCAATGGATAACCGCGCCATCCCGGCTGTCGTTTTCACCGATCCCGAAATTGCGTGGACAGGTCTGACTGAGCGAGAAGCGAAAGAAGAAGGGATCACTGTAAACGTCGGAAAATTCCCATTGACCGCATTAGGACGTGCACGGAGTCTAGGGCGAACCGACGGATTCGTGAAAATTCTGTCCGATCCCGATACAAATCTTATACTGGGTGTTGGAATTGTCGGGACCATGGCGAGCGAGTTAATTGCCGAAGGAACTCTCGCTATCGAAATGGGCGCTACACTCGAGGATCTGATGGTAACGATCCATCCTCACCCGACATTGTCCGAATCACTAATGGAAGCCGCGGAAGTAGCCGCCGGAAGCCCGACACATATTCTTACCCGGAAGTTGCGATAAAATTCCATTCATCAACTTCCAAGGCCCAACAGCCATGGAGGGCTGCACCTCTAGCACTCATTAACATTCGTGCCTTGGATCAATTATAAAAAAACGACCCGTTTCCGGGTCGTTGAATATTTCCATTCCAATTTATCTTTAGAAATCGAACTCGCGGCCTTCCGATTGTGAGAACGCTGTCTGAGCACTCAGGTCTTCCTCATCCGCAAACCTTGTAATATCTTCGTCCGGTGCGGGAATGTAAAGGTCGCCGGGGATACACGGAGGAAGCGGGAACTTGAAGAACAACGCCTGGGTAAACTTCGCGTGTTTCATCAGAATTGTACCTCGTGGCACCGTACCCAGCCTCGCCTTCATCTCCGGTGTCAGCCAGTTGTAGATCTCGTCTTTCAACTCGGCGTATCCTGTACGTCCATAGAGAATAGTGGACGAGTTATCCACGATCTGCTTGTCGACTTCCGACGCGAACTGCTCTACACCGAACAGCGTCAGTCCCAGTGAACGTCCACGAGCCGCGATATCGATCAGGTCGGCGCGGATGTGTTCCTTGCCGCCCTCACGGATCCTCGGCGCGAATTTATTCAACTCGTCGACGAAACAGATGATATTGTCGAATTCAGATCCGGTTCGTTTTTCTTCAAGCAGCTGCTGTAATTTCTTCAGCACCTTATTGAATATCAACCTCTGTCCGCGCTCACCCATCTGCTGGAGGTCAATAACGAAAATAGATCCGTTCTTGATCTCGTTCAGCGGAATATCGATCGGCTTGGTGCCATCGACCGCGACCAGCCCGTCATAGAATCCCTTCAGAGACGAAAGATTCTTTACGCACTTGTAGAATATATGTTTCGGATGTCCGTGCCAGTTTGTATGGCGCGGATCGTATGTAGCCCGGCGCTCTTCACCAAGCCACGTCATCAACGCATCGTATTCGGTAATATCCTGCTTCTCAAGAACAGCCTGGATATCAACCCATACCGCCTCGATCGAGTCGTCCCACGATGACCTGTCAAACAGCTGCGAAATATCATCCTGGATCTCGGCGATATCCCATACAAACGGCTCGACTTTACCATCTTTGCGAATCGACTTGACCCTCGCCGGATTTCTCCTGTCGAATGGGGCGAATACTCTCACATCATGGAAAGGTTCAGGATCGATCCCGAGAAGATCGTAGATCTGCCGCGATTTAACTGCAAGCCTCGTGTCTTCCCACAAATATGGGTTCGGCTTATCGAAATAAAGGAGGTCCTTACCTTTAACGTTAAAGACCACAACAGCGATTTTTCTTCCGCGCTGTTTTCCGCAATATTCAAAAATCGACTTCAGGATAAATTCGACCAACGACGTTTTTGTCGCCAGACCGGATATACCCGACATGTTCAGGTGCGCGCCTTCAGGCCCGAGGAGGAAACTTTCATCGATAAGCAGTGGAGTCATCTCGCCATCGCCGTTCTCGAAAACGCCAACAGGTATGCCCCGATCCTCACCCTTGTACTGGTACATACCCAGAGAGAATTCAATTCCTTCAGGAGACGCGAAATATACTTCCGACCTCTCTACAGGCCTGACACGGTCAGATGTGTTAATGATTATCTGAACCTTGCAGACTATAACCTCGCTCAATTCTGTCGGAGGCTGCACTTCCGGCGACCCGAAGTCGTGGCTGATAAAATCCGTGTGGAACTTGTCTATATCCAGCACGGCTTCCATCGATATGATTGTTCCGAATGTGACCGTACCGTCCGGAGCAACTGCCGCCATGAGATTTCCAAGCTCAACCGTGTTGGCGTCCTTGGAGAGCCAGAAATAAAATTCCGACGTGGTGTTTGGATACGACGGAGTCGATACCGTCCGACCAAGTACTCCATCTAATAAATTCAGAAATTTTCCATTTTCTTCGGTAATCATGACTATACGGAACTCCTTCCGAAGTATGTTGTGACCACTCTCGATGGCGGCACAAGTGTGTCTATGTACTGGCCTGCATTCTGCAGGGCGAATATTTTCTTGTCCCATCCAAGCCCATCGGCGTCGATCGGGAATCTCTCTTTCACGAGAAGGCTCGCTACATCCGACGCCCAGTCCTCATCCGGATTACTGCCATCCGGCTTCTTGCCCAGTTCAACCCGAATTAATCCGAAATCGGGATTGCTGCCCCTTGATTCACGCAGCCTGAGGTAAAACGAATTCGGCCTGGATTTCGTATCAAGTGCCGTCCGCGCCATAAACGGACACGAAAGCACCTTGCTTCCCACACCCAGTAATTCGGCTTCCGCAGGAACCACACCTACAATTCCGGACATATCCGCCGCGCCGTCAATATTCGAAAGGCTGTCATCAACAACTATAACAACTCCGGGCTCACGTCCCTCTCCGCACGCGATAAGCCCCTCTTCCTGCATTTCACGCTGAACCCTCGCAGCTTCGCGTATTGCTTTCAGCCGCCTGTTTTTATACCCGAGATCACCGTTGGCAGGCTTGCAGTCGATTATTTCAATACCTTCGCGGTATCTCTCGACCACTTCACTGTCCGCAATTCCAGATAGATCCACAAGAAGCAGATCTGCTATCAACGGACGGGTATACGGCGACATCTTCCCGTTATACCGGTGAAGTACAACACTCGCGACCGACGCGTAGTGGACCGGACGGACATCGTCATCGGTGTGGATCTGTCCAACCAGGTAAGTCCTGCTGACTCCTGCCTGAAACAACTGAAGCCCCATTTTGGACCCAGGGCTGGCAGGAACCTCATAAAATTCGTCCCTCGCAACCATCGGCTCTGCCGGAGAAACATGAAACTGCTGCTCCTCCACAACCGCTTCAGGGGCAAGGCTTCCACCCATTTCAGAAATGAAACTCTTGATTAAGGAAAGGACATTTTGCATGGACTACTAACCACTCCGTCCAAAGGGGTGCGTGAACAAAAGTATATTACCCGAATTAACCTGTGTTAGCAATAAAAATGGGCCTGCCGGGATTTTTTCTGGTATCATCGTGAGTATGGATAATCAGGGAAATAAGAGGACAGGCGGATGGGTGTGGGCGATTGTGGGAATAGCCTGGTCGGGGCTTGTTTATATCCTGTTTTTCATAAATTTCATCAAAAATTACCTGGAATACAGGTGAGATTGGCAAAAGGCAATAATGGCATTTTGGATTCCATTAGGCGCTTTATTCATAGCCACCCATTTTAGGGCTGTATTAGGATTTGACAAAGAAAACCTGTTATCACATGGTGTCTCCTTTGCCATTGTCATGGCAATAATCAGCTATTTAACCTTTTTTGCAGCAATGTTGGGATTTGTATCCAGCTTTGTAGTTTTACTGGCTATAGCCCTGGTAATCTTCGTATTCATCAAGAAGCAAAATCCACTTAATCGCTGGCAAATCGATATCTTAATAAGCAAGAGGCTTAAACGATACAATCCATTACTGAATATTATCTATGGGATATTTTTCTTGCTGTGTGGAAGTTTTGTGGTTGGATGGGACGCAGCTGTGCATCATTACGCTTTTCCAAAAATAATAGCTGCGAATGGTATCTTAACGGATGTTCCTGAGATTCCATTCAGCTATTATCCTTCATTGGTTGAAATGCATTATCTTTTAGATTTTGGATTTTCTTCTACATTTCCTGGTATATTTTCGTTTGTCTTCTTAATCCTGTTAGTCATTGGATTTTTAGATATTGGAGATTCTGCTGACTCACCACTTAGCGGTATTTGGGCAATTTTTATATTCTTCGGATCGGCGATGGTTTTCGAGATTCCGTTCGCAGGGATGGTCGACCTTCAATTCACCGTTTACTGTCTTCTCGCGCTTGCGGTGCTCCTTCACGACAAAATCCCCTTCAACTGGAAAAAATACATCCTGATAGGAATCTTGATCGGATGCGCGTGTGCGACAAAACACCTGGGACTCCTGTACCTTCTCGCCTTCGCGCCGATTTTCATCTGGAAAGCGGTCTCGTCAAAGATCTCATTCGGGAAATCTGTCGGTTACATGGCAGTCATTGCTCTGGTTGCACTGATTGTACCGCTGCCGTGGTACATCCGCTCATACGCGCACACTGGCGATCCGCTTTTTCCGTTTCTGAGTAATCTTGTACACCTGGCTGGAGCACAGCAGGGCAGTTTTTCTGTCGAGAGTTTCGCCCGTACAGATTACCCGCGAAATATCTTCACTTTCTTTTATTACCTGGTCGACATAACAATGCATTACAGGCCATTGCGACCATGGTACTGGGCGATCAATCCCGCGTTCCTTGCGTTTCTTCCGCCTGCAATTATCCTTGGATTCCGCTCGAAGAATACAAACATCAAAATCCTTCTCGTTCTCGCATTCGTTTCTTCCCTGATAAATTTCTTCCTCGCTCCGGCATTTCCGCGATACATGTACCCCACATGGATGTGCCTGTCCATCACATCCGCATGGGTGCTTGAATATTTCTATAACAGGTACAAGCCTGTATCGAAATACCTTGTACCGATCGCTTTATTCCTGCCATTCATGATAGTCATGGGAATGGCTGCAAAAAGAGTAGTCGATACCGTCCCGACATGGTTCAGCGAAGAGAAAAAAATCGAAGCGCTCACCGACGCGTTCCCCGGTTACCCCGTCTACCAGTATGCAAACGTAAATCTCTCTAAAGACGATCGCATCCTCACAACCGATCCTAAAATTTATTACATCGACATCCCCTCCATCATCGGCACACCCGGAATCGAATCTACTCTCATCGTCCCCTGGGATTCAGAGCCGGACGAAATCCTCGATAACTGGAAAGAACTCGGCGTCACACATTTCATTCTCGATACAACTCTAACTTCCATCAAACACGGTTTCGGAATAGATTACTTCGGCGCTGTCATCGGCGACCGCGAAAAAGTCTGGCTCAACATCGTCTCAACACGAGCAGGCGCAAACGCCTATGGTATAGGCGACATCATGACCGACCAGGAATTTCTAGAAATGTCGGCACTCGGCAGACTGCCGATCGTCAACGACGGCACCATAGACCAGCACCTCTTCACACAGGATAGCCTCGAGAAATTCCGCACCTACGGGCGCACGTACAAAATGGCTAATACCATACATAAATTCATCGAAGCCGGATTTTTAAAGGAAGAATTCCGCTCCGGTCCGGGTGGCGGCATACGTCTCTATTCAGTCCACATCCCCGAAAATTACACGCTCCCACCCCTCCCCGACGTTACCTTCTACTGCCTCGATTACGAAGACGGGCCAGATTAATAATTGATCTACCCCTCCCCAATCATCCCCCTAAGGGGCATTGCTTAATATCCCCCTCCCCCAGGGAGGGGTTGGGGGAGGGATAAAATTTTTCCCAAAAATCCCGCTTTTCCTGTCAGTTTAGCCCCCTCCCATACGTACTACTTATGTCAGGCGACTCAATCGCCCCGATCCAGAAAAATCAGGAGTAAAGATCATGCTCGCTACTGTCCATTCATCAACCCTGCTCGGCATCGACGCTCACCCGGTAGAAGTCGAGGTCGATATAACCTCGGGCGTCACAAAATTCGACCTTGTCGGACTTCCCGACGCCGCCGTCCTTGAATCTAAAGAACGAGTCCGCTCAGCCATTCAAAATGCAGGATTCGCGTTTCCGCTTAAAAAAATCGTCGTGAATCTCGCTCCCGGCGACATCAGAAAAGCGGGAGCGATGTACGACCTCCCTATCGCGCTTGGTATTCTCGGAGCGACAGGGCAGATCGATGTCGAGGAACTCGGGAATCTTCATGTGGTTGGCGAATTAGCGCTCGACGGAACTCTCCGCTCGGTTCCCGGAATTCTCCCGACAGCTATCCGCGCTGAGATCGACAAACGTTCCGGATTCATTGTCCCTCATCCTAACCGTAATGAAGCATCCCTTGTTTCTAAACTCGACATTTATCCAGCAAAGCACCTTCGCGACATAATCGATCACCTCAGCGGCTACTCGATGATCAAACCTTTCAAAAATGGGCATCACAAAGAAAAAACAGAGCACCACTACACGATAGACTTCATAGAAGTCCGCGGACAGGAAGCCGCGAAACGTGCGTGCGAAATCGCCGCCGCCGGCCACCACAATCTGTTGATGATCGGACCTCCAGGCTCCGGAAAAAGCATGATCGCCAAAAGGATCGGGACCATTCTCCCGGAGCTGACATTTGAGGAAGCCCTCGAGATCACCAAAATCCACTCCATCATGGGAATGGTTGGAGAAGGGCGCGGACTGGTCCGTGAAAGGCCTTTCCGCTCTCCACACCATACTATCTCCGCTGCAGGACTGGTCGGCGGCGGTACTACCCCAACTCCCGGCGAAGTTTCTCTCGCCCACCTAGGGGTACTTTTCCTCGACGAGCTTCCCGAATTCAGGAGGGATGTCCTTGAAGTCATGCGCCAGCCACTTGAAGATAGGAAAGTGACGATTTCAAGAGCGAGTGGGACACTGACATTCCCCTCGAATTTTATGCTCGTCTGCGCGATGAATCCCTGTCCATGCGGATATTATGGTGATTCAGTTAAGGAATGTACCTGCTCCCAACCGAAAATTAACCACTACAGGCAGAGAGTAAGTGGACCATTGCTCGATAGAATCGACCTCCATGTGAATGTCCCGCGTGTCCCCTACGATAAACTTCGAGTTCCGACAGAGGGCGAGCCATCGTCGACTATCCAGGCACGTGTCGATGACGCCCATAATATCCAGGCGGCTAGATTTTCAGGACTTGGAATTTTCGCCAACGCTCAAATGGGTGAAAAGGAGATACGGGAACACTGCAGGATTCCCGACGATGCCCACGCACTATTAAAAAGAGCGGTAGATTCACTCGGGCTTTCAGCGCGCGCATATAACCGCATTTTCAAAATATCCCGCACAATTGCTGATCTTGATGGTTCAAATGAAATCCGTACTGCTCATGTTGCGGAGGCGATTCAATATAGGATGCTGGACAGATCGAATCAATGAACTGGGGCATTTAGCCCTTTGTTGCCCCTTTAATTTAATGACGATAAAATACATGGATTGAATAAAACAGCGAAATCTCTGAAATCATTACCCTTATTCTGGTGTCTTTTA
>DASWIV010000370.1:0-6531 GCA_036397475.1 bacterium | reverse complement strand
CCATTTTTCCAGACAGTACGTAAGGTCGATATCCGTGTTATCACACTCGATGTACCGTCGCAGGAAGTAATCACGAGGGATAACGTAACCATTCGCGTGAATGCGGTCATTTATTACCAGGTTATGGAACCTGGCCGGGCTGTAAACGCTGTCCGGAATTACAATATTGCTACAAGCCAGATCGCCCAGACAACTCTGCGGTCTGTCCTTGGAGAGCACGAGCTTGACGAGCTCCTTTCAAACCGCGAAAAAATTAATCAGACATTGCAGACCATTATCGACGCACAGACCGATCCATGGGGAATCAAGGTCAGCATGGTTGAAACCAAGGATGTCGAACTTCCCGAGACCATGAAGCGTGCTATGGCGAAACAGGCTGAAGCTGAACGTGAGCGCCGCGCGAAAGTCATCGCTGCCGAAGGTGAATTCCAGGCGTCGCAGAAGCTGTCCGAAGCCGCGGAAATAATGGGCAAGCACGAGATATCGTTGCAGTTGAGGTATTTACAGACACTGGTGGAAATAGCCGCGGAGAAAAATTCCACGACTATCTTTCCATTGCCGATCGACCTGGTCAGGCCATTTCTAAAAGCAATAGATAAGGAATATTAAAAAGAGTATTGTTTAAGGTCGTATTTCTCATCCCGCGTCGATGACGTGGGATTTTTCCTGTTCCGTACCCGACTTAAATTCCGACCACATAGCGGTGGATGATTTGATGTCGCGCATCAGAGCATCGGTAATGTACGAGCCGGGGCTGTCGTTCAAGCCCACTTTTCTCATTACTTCGATCAGGTCCGATTCCCTGACTTTGAATGAGGAACCCCTGGGACAGGAGTAGCCAAGTCTCGAAACAATATAGTCAGCGATCCAGAGTAGCGACGATAATTTGTCGGTATCTTCGTGCATCGGATTATGGTGCCGTCCGACCGCAAGCGCGATGACATCGGGAAGTCCCCATTCGCGGAGGAATATTTCGCTCCAGATCTGGTGGTTGAAACCAAGTATTTCATCCTCGAAACCGATCATAGGCTCGCCGGACTCTTCGGCAGATTCAATAATAGTTTCCAGAGACCGCTGCTCTGTGATCAGCATAAGAATGAGGCCAATATTGGCAAGGAGACCGGCAGTGGCGGCGACTTCGGAATCAATGCCACGTGTCCGCCTTGAAAGGGATTTCGCCGTGACACTGACAGCGGAACTGTGGATCCATATGGATCTGGAATCCAATGCGCCGATGCTCCTGGGCTGTGGCAGCCTGTTAAATGAATCGTAAACCACAGCCGACCGGACAACATCGAGGCCAAGAAGGGTGATAGCCCTGTGCAGGCTGTCGACTTTCCTTTCGAGGCCATAGAATCCGGAGTTTACCCACCGTAGAAGCCTGGCTGCGGCAGCCTGGTCTCGCTGGATGATCTTTGAGACCTCTATCATTCCCGCGCCGGGTTGAGAAAGAACCGGAAGCAGGTCGACAGCGACATGAGGAAGCTCGGGCAGATTCCTCGTCAATGATTTCAGTTGTTCATATTTTTCGTCTGTTATGTCATCGAGTAATAAATAGTTCCGATGGATATCGACGTAGAGGCCTTCTTCTTCAGGCTCTTCCTCGAGAGGTTCCTCTTGAACCTCTTCCTGTGCAGTCGCTTCGACAGGATTCACGGATTCTGGAAGCTCCGCAGATTCATCATCCACGAACGATTCCTCTTCGGTTTCTTCTGGCGGATTTTTCTTTAATCCGATGAACATGAACGCTACTCCGGCAAGTAGCGCGAGTCCGCCAAGTATAAGCCATATTCCATTCATAATATTGCCACTGCCTCCGAAATCAGTTAATATAGTATCTATATACAGTCGGAAATTGGAGTTTATCGGATCGAAAGAGAAATTAAGGATAAGGAAATCACGATAAATTAAAATAGATTGAAGGATTTAAGGCATGGAAAAGGTAAACAACATAGTTGTTTAGATGAATATGAATCAAGATTCAAATTTCGAATCGGGATACGAAATTTTGTGAAGATTTTCGCTTACCCCTTGAAATCCTTGCTCAAACCTGTTATATACTGATATGCAAATACATTAAATCTCCCGGAGGCGTCATGCAAGTTATTTATTCCTCAATCAAGGATATTGAGAGGTTGTACAAGGGACTAGCCGATGAGAGCAGGCTTAAGATCATCTACCTGCTCAACGAACTAGGCGAAGCTTGTGTTCGAGATATCCAGCAGGTGTTAAGGGTGCCGCAACCCACTGTTAGCCGGCATCTTGGCTACCTGAAGAGGATGGGACTAGTCGATAATCACAGGCGTGGCAAGTGGAACTACTATTTCGTAGTGAAGAACCAGCCTGAGATCGTCAAGCATCATTTACAGTGTCTCAGAAATGTCAGCAGCTACCGCAAGATATTTGCGGAAGAGATGAAAGGGCAGATGGAAAAGATTCTTCCTGTCCCCAAGTCCAAGCGGGCATGATCACTGTCCAATCTAATTTAATAAGGCCTAAAATGACACGCCCTGCTCGACGGGGCGTTTGTTTTTACATTTACAATTATTTTAACGTTAAACTTTTCTATAATGTGCTTTATGTCGTTGGATTGAAAATTTCTCCTTTTACTTTTATTAAATGGATTTCATAAATTAATCTGAATCCTGAACGATAATACTGATACGCAATGTACGGGTTGAAACGACTCATTTCGTTGTGTTACGATGCGAAAATCCGGTCCCTTTAATATTTAGGAATTAAAGGGAATATAAACGGAGGAGAGACGCAAATGTTTAATCGTATGCTGGCTTTATCCCTGGTGGCGTTTGCCATTTTTGTTTTTGCAGCACCCAAAGCGAGCGCCATGTTCCCCGACGTACCCCCGGACCACTGGGCGTACGATGCGGTGGATTACCTTGAACAGGAAGGGTTTGTCGTTGGATTCCCGGACGGGAATTACTATGGCGATGAGAACCTGTCACGCTATGAATTCGCGATGGTCATTTCGCGCATTTACAGCCAGTTCATCGACAAGATCGAGAATGAGAATTACGAGCCGCCGGTGGATGTCGAGTCTATCCTTGACAGGCTGATTGAAGAATTCAGTTCCGAGATCGATGAATTGTGGGCGATGGTGGATGAAAATTCCGCCAGGATAGATTCACTCGATGAAACTGTGGGCGGTTACGACGACCAGTTCGAAGCGATATCCAACGCTTTCGACGAAATGGACAGGCGCCTTCATCCGTACGGCGACCTGACCATCTGGTTCAATGGAAATTATCCGGATGGCGGAATGCAGACGCAGCGTCCGCAGTTCGAGCTCAATTTCGGATTCACTTCAAGAATTACTGACGAAATGACACTTGGCGCGAGGGTAGCGTCGGCTCCCGATGGTGCCACTCAGAGCAAATGGGTCACGTTTGATGAAGCTTTTTCGGTCAAGCCGTTCCAGGTCGACCGGGCGTACTTAATGTACCAGCCGGAATCCGCACCGGGATTCACGTTGTGGGCGGGTAAATTCGCGCCCCCGTGGCGCCATACGTTCATGACGTGGGAATCGGACCTTCAGCCTGAAGGACTCGCGCAGCATTACAACCACGATAATTTTGATTTTTACCTTGCAGAGTTGGTTCCAGCTGAAGAAGGATTTTATCTTGTCGCCCAGGTCGGATACAGCGACCTCCTGGTCGACAATCTTGATGTCGCGATCACCTATCATTTCATCAACGAGGATGCGTGGAATCATATCCTTGCCGACATGATCTCCGGCGATATTTATTCCGGCGGATTCGACCCGTCGAGACTTGAAAGCCCGACCGATTATCGCGCGTTTGAGATGCTGGTGTCATACAGCAACGAGATCGCCAATGTGCCTTTCGAGATAGTGGGCAATTGCCTCATGAATCTCGAAGAAACGGCACCGGGACTTCCCGACGAAGCCGGGTGGCAACAGGCAGCGTACGCAAAACTTACATTATGGGATAAACCCGTTGAACCCGGTGACTGGAATGTCTACGGCGAGTGGGGACGCCTTCAGCCGAACTCGGTTCTCCCGTGGACGACCGAAGCGTGGCGTGGACGCGGCGATGTCGAGTACTGGGTTGTCGGATGGAATTACCGTCTGATGAGAAACACCGATTTCTGGATCGCTTACATCAACAGGGAAGTTCTGTCGACTAACGCGGAAAGTGACGGATTGCTCGTTACAATATCAACCTATTTCAAGTAGACAGACAGGAGGAAGATTACGATGCGTGCAAGACCGGCAAGATCGTTCCCTACGCCGTTTATACCCACGATTTTGGCGATGAATTCCGCGGATCGTTCGGTTACCAGTTCCAGGAAGACAACGATGGGATTTTCGCAGGATTCGATGTAACGACCGGCGACGCGACGTTCATGTGGGACTGGCGCCAGGTCAACGACACGAACGACTGGATGGCGTCGGTCGGTGTAGAGTTTCCGTTCGACGCGTATGTGGATGACTGGAACTTTGCCACCTGGCTGAATTTCGGATCCAATCAGAACTCGAGCGAATCGATCGTAGTGGAAGTAAGTTACACGTTTGATTAATTGTCGTAAAAATATTTAAAAATTTCCGGGAGCCGACAGGCTCCCTTATTTATTTCGCCATGGTTAAATATAGTTTACTTATTATTTATTAATTTTCGTATTATATTTATTGACTATAGGGGGGGATAGAGTAAAATATTTATGCGGGGATTTTTCGAGCTGACCGGGAGAGTCCGGAATGAAGTATGTGCCAATTATTATTCTCCTGCTCGCGATTTCAGGCTGCGCGACGGGTAATCCCATTACTATCGTTAGCGATGAAGTCAATGTTGACCTGAAGCCATCTGGCGAGGTTTGGGATTCACATATGCTGTGGGGAAAATGGCAGTTCTATTTTCCGGTGTCCAGAGACCGGGTCGATGTCACTCCCCTGAGAACGGGACAGATTCACCTTAACGCGACGAAACTGCTCGAAAATGCGATGCCATGTATTTTCCCGGAACCGGAGGATCTCCAGGTATAGTTGAGCTAGCGGTGTGCTACCAAATCACTGGGCAGCGAATCTGGTCTATTGGGAAACCAGCGAACCTGATGGGGCAAAAGGGACTAACCTAATACCTATCTATAATCCCTCTTTTCCTGAACTGGATGCCGGCCTGCCGGTATTGGATATCGCTCCGAACTCCAATACCGATCACCGGGGTGCGGTTGTATATGTCCAGCAGATAATTGCTAATAATCCGGGAACCCCGGAGAATGAAGCAAGGTTCAGAGTCCATGAAATTGATAATTTCCTGGGAATACAGAGAACGGTAATCATCCAAAATCCAGTGGATCCGCTACTAAGCAGCTTCTATCCTTCAGTTTCAATTCATTACAATGACAGCTCAAATGATGACAGGGCAAGTATTTCGTACTTTGAAAATATTCTCACAGCTAACCGAATCCGCCGGAGCGCGGGATTCCTATCACGCATTTATTATCCGCCGGAGCGCGGGATTCCCATCACGCCAAAAGTGGTTGGTGTAAATCTTGACATTCTGGTTGGCGATCCTACTAGAGTTACGGCATACATAACCATTCCTAAAGTTGTAATGGGAACTTGGCAGCCTATTGATATTTTGCAGATTTCTCCCGGTTTGTCATCTGCAATTGTGACTGAATCGGATGGAATGTACTGGGCTGGATTCTGTGAATCGGTGGATTTTGAAGTTTCGCCCCACATGACCTGGGCAGCGTATGGTAATGTGGACTTCTAACAGGATCTGGTTTTGGTAATTGTGAGTCGCTTTTAATAGCGGCTCTTTTTTATCTGCCCAGCAGCGCTTTTGCCTCGTCCGTACTGACCTGAGAGAAATTCCCGTAATACTGCCCAACAGCGAAAAAATTGTCCGGGGATTCAAGGCAGTAAAATCCGTCTGCTTCTCCCTGCAGAAGCCGCATCGCCTGCATACTTGTTACCGGAACCGCGATATAGACATCATAATTATCCTGCTTGAGTCCTTTAATCGCCGCGAGAATTGTCAGACCGGTAGCTGCACCATCGTCGACAACAAGACACCAGTCTGAGCCGGGAAGCTGGGATGGAGTATCGCCACTAAGCTCGAATTCGATGTCCCACGCAGTGTCGATCGCGGCTTTCGCGAGCTTTTCGAATTCCTCATCGGGTACCGTTTCTCCTGCGGCGATGAACGGATTTTTGACCGACACACCGGAAATATCGACCGCGCCGATCGCGAATTCGGGCTGAAGAGGATGTCCGATCTTTCGTACGGCTCGGAAGTCGAGGGGGAGGTTGAGAGATTCGGCGACAGATTTCGCGACCTGCAGTCCGCCACGTGGAAGTCCGAGGACAACGCCTTTTCCCTGAAGCTGGTCAATTTTCGGTTTTATGGATTCAGCCAGTTTGTATCCGGCGTCGAATCTGTCAGTCCACATGGGTGATCACCCTGAGCATATCGGCGAAAGACTAACATTGAATCGGATAGGTTACAAGATAGATACGCCGGAGCGCGGGATTCCTATCACGCTCTT
>DASWIV010000369.1:0-4979 GCA_036397475.1 bacterium | reverse complement strand
TTGGAAATATTAAAGGTTTTCCCGAGAATGACGAAGTGGACGCAAGGATCGGGATATCGCTCGACATGATGACGTTCGACGATATCATGTTTCATTTTTCCATCCACATGCCTCCGCCGGAAGGGTATGTGCCGAGGATGTCCGATGAACGTGTTGGATTTTTTGAAGATATGAATATCCGGTACGCCTCGGATACCGAACAGAGTGAAACGCGGTATGTCAGATACATTAACAGGTTCAGGCTTGAAAAAGCTGATCCGGACGCTGAAATGAGCGAGCCGGTTGAGCCTATCGTGTTCTGGATCGAAAACACGGTGCCTGAAGAATACAGGGATTCCATCAGGGACGGCATCCTTTTATGGAACGACGCGTTCGAAAGAATAGGATACAGGGACGCAATAGTTGTGAAGCAGCAACCCGACGACGCCGATTGGGATCCAGCCGATACCAGGTATAACACGGTCAGGTGGTTTTTCTCACCAAATTCCAATTACGCGATTGGCCCGTCCAATTCCGACCCGCGAACCGGTGAGGTTTTCGATGCTGATGTCGGAATTTCCGCCGATATGATGCGGTCTGCTTTCAGGAATTTTGATTTTGAGGTCGATCCTCTCCTGATGGGCTCTGCCGGGAATTTCCCTCCCGGATGGCCGGACATCCTGATGAGGCAGATCGATCCTGAAACTGTGGATGAATATTTGAACCGGGAGTACGGCGAAGATAACAGGTTCCTTCCGGGTCCTGCCGGGGGAGAAAAATATGAATGCCATTACGCTGAAATGAGCGCGATGGAAGCCGCAAGAGCATCTGCGGTATTACAGGAGCGTGGAATGGAACCGGGAGGTCCTGAGGAGCAGGAATTTGTCCACCAGTATGTTGTAGGACTCGTGGCGCATGAAATCGGCCACGTAATCGGGCTTCGACATAATTTCAGCGCTTCCACAGCGACACCATTCTGGAAATTGAATAACAGCAGATGGACTGACGATCATGGCATGTCAGGATCTGTCATGGATTACGATACCGCAAATGTCGCTCCGGAAGGCGCGCTCCAGGGAGATTACTGGCAGACCTCGCTTGGCGACTACGACTACTGGGCAATTGAATACGGATATTCGTACACCGGTGCCGAGACTCCGAATGATGAGCTAGACGCGCTTGATGAGATCGCCAGCAGGTCGCCGCACCGTGGACACAGGTATGGAACCGATGAAGATGGAGCAGGATGGACCTTCGCCATGGACCCTGACACAATTACATGGACACTGGGACATAGCCTGGTCGATTTCTATGATTCACGCCTCCAGGTTTCAAATGAACTGATTGAAAACGCGATCCCGCATTTCGGAACCGATGGCGCGCGCCCGAACGAAATTCGCATTGCATTCCTTAATGGATTTTACGATTACATTATGGCAGCGAACAATGTCTCCAGGCTGATTGGCGGCGTCCGCGCTTACCGCGACCATATCGGCGATGAAGCTGGAGAGGACGATTACGGTACCGAGGTCGACTATTCGGCACATATCTCAATGGTACCGGTCAGCGCAGAAGAACAGCGCAGGGCGCTATGGTTTCTCGACACACACATCTGGAATTCAGATAATTTCGATTACGACGATGAAATTCTTAATTACCTGATGGCGGACCGGCGAATTACTTTCTCCGGCTGGACCACACTGATGGGACAGAGGGATTTTGACCTGTCGTCGTATGTGCTCATGGCGCAGGCTCTTCCATTTGTATGGATCTATGATCCTGTAGTGCTCCAGAGGATTCAGAACAACGAAATGAGGATGGATGAAGGTGAGGATGTATTCACACTTCCAGAATTGTTCGAAACTGTTCGCGGATCTGCCTGGAAGGAACTTGAATCGGGAGAGAATATCGACGGTTTCAGGCGGAATCTGCAGCGAGCGCATTTAAGTTTCATCTCGTACATGTACCTTGCGTCGGTCGGAGGAACTCCACCCGACGCTGTCGCGCTAGCCAGAGCGGACCTGGTTTACATCCAGGGACGGATACAGTCAATATTATCCGGTGATGCTGTGGTCGGGATGGATTCAATGACCATAGCGCATCTCGAAGATGTCAACGCCAGTATCGAACAGGTTCTCGGTGCGGATACATTCAGGCTGTACTGAAAATACGATTTAGCAGACATAAGTGAATTATTACCCACTTTTCAAAAGTGGGTTTTTTGTTCTGTGAATGGCATCAAAATACGTCCCGTTGAGGGACGTTATTGCTTCATGAATTATATTAAATGATTTAGATGTCGAAGGGAGGTTCGTCAATTGCAGGGTCGACTTTTATCTCGTCGATCACTTCTGTAACTCTTTCGACCCCGCGTGCGAGTTCGAGTGCCCTGTCCCGTTCTTCCTCGGTACGTACCCTCATATAAACCACCGCAACCGCGTGGGACACTTCCACCTTGAAGTCTTCCGGGTGCCTCTCCGCGTACCATTGAAGATCGAAGTCGCTCTTTATCGCCTGTTCTACACTTATCTGGAGAGCGTTATCTACCGGAATGGACAGGTCGCTCAGGTGCATGTCGACATTTTCCTTGATCTCTTCATCGACAGCAGCCGGACATCCGGTTAGTCCCGTAACCGCAATGATCAAAAGTATTGCCAGTAAGAAACCGCGTGTGTTCATTTTTTTTATCTCCACCTGAAATGATACCCACTAAACCAATTTTACTGCAATCCTGCGAAATTAAAACTTACATGTAATTCCGGATCTGAATAACGATCTCTATCACAGCAATAGTGAGCACGAAAATGATCGCAATGTTCAGTACCAGTGTGAGGATTGTCGCGACAATCGCCTTGCCGATGTCGTATCGTCCGTGTTCCCTCATCATTACGACATGGCAGAACAGGAAGTATACAACGGTGATCCAGAACAGGACTCTCATGAAACCATGGTCATACAGGGAAACCATGAATAACCAGGTTGAAAGAATGCTGATCAGGAAAGGATAGGGTAGCGTGGAGTACAGGTTGGACATCCCGAGTCCGGCTTTATTGCCAGATATCATGCTTCCAAGCTGTGCTGCCAGACCCCAGATGCCCCACATAATAATGAAAGCGAGTGGGACAACTACCGCGACAGTCTGAGACTGGAACGCGTTGTCCTGCATATAACTTAAGACACCAAGGACAGAACTGTCCCATCCAATCTGTTCCAGGACATTGTCGAGCTGGGTCAGTAACATACCCAGTCCCGGTACCGATTCGAAATCGATACTCACAAACCACTGGGTACATATCTGGTCCGATATGTAAGACAGGAATATTACAGCGTTTGCAAGCCCGGTAATGCCTACTACTACCAGTCCCGGAATTGTCTGGGCTTCTCCCAGGATTCTCTGGAAATTGATTGCCGGTGAGGTAATCATTCCCCAGAAATTCGCCCAGAACTCGGTTCCCAGCGCTATAAGGGCTACAAGAATTACAGCGAGGGTGATATAAACGGTCAGGGAAATGGCCTGATAATTCGCAAGTATTACGTCTACTTGTGCCGTTGCGTCAAGAGATTCAAAATCCATTAAGGCTCCTCCACACACCCCTGAACAGGGAGTGGTCAGGATGTGGAAACGGGCTGATTATAGCAGAGCCGCTACTCCGCGTAAAGAACATTTAACTTTGTATAAATCATAAAAAAACCCGCTATTGAAAGCGGGTATAAAAAGTTATCATAACGGCCTTGTAACGGGCATTGCAAGGGGAAATTCCCTAATGTCTCCTGTGAGACGTTTTCGGCTGGTTCCAGAAGAAAATGGTATCCTGAGACACCGTTCCACGATCGTGGACAAGCTCCTGGTACCCATATATTGCCGATTCCGGGCTTGGAATATCCTCCGAATAACGAAGGAGAAGATACCTTGTAAGCTCCCCCATCATTATAATTCCATCACCATCGAGGTCGGCATCGCCTTCTATTGCGTCCCGAAAAAACACCGACAAGTAACCGCCGGCATTCAGGTCTGTCGCGAAATCGCTGAGAACATCCTCTTCGCTCGATGCGAACACAACCCTTCCCGGAGAATCCATTATATCCCTTGCAATTCCTCCCGAGTTACAGGAATCGATCACCACAAGTGATAATTTCGCGTTGATCTCATCCATCAGCATGGCGAATGAATTATCATCAAGGTCTTTATCCTTCAGGCAGATGACTTCATCGAGATTGTCGCGCTTGTCTGCCCACTCATCGCCAGTAGCTTCTATCTGGTCGCCATGGCCGGAGAAGAAAAATACAAATGTATCATCCGGCCCGATCCTCCGGCTTATTTCGTCGAATGCATCTTCAACATCCCCATACTCGGCGTCCCTGTTCGTAAGGAGTATCGCGTTCTGCTCTTCCATCAGGCCAGTGCGAATGAACGAGTCCCGGAGTTCCTCCGCATCCTGGTCGCATAGCGGGGCGTCTTCCCATTCTCGCCCATAGTATTCGATTCCCACAAAGATGCCATAGAAATTCGATTTTGTGATCTCTTCCACTTCGACTTCATAATCGCCGGATTCGGGCGAATAGGATGAGCAGATTACGGAGTACTCTCCCGGTTCACTGATGAGGACAGATACCCGCGCATCGTACGACTCTGAGTAATCGTCGTTTTCCCACTGGTCGCCGCTTGGGGATACGATCATCAGGTACGAGTCTATCTCATCCGAGATCTGTGTAACCTGTATCAGCTGGCCGATCTCGGCATTAAGGTAAAACTCATCGAAATAACAATCGTCATCCAGCGTTTGATCCCGGCGTCCAAGACTTTCCGATATCCGGTCTCCGGGACCTATATAATCGATTGCGAAAGCCGCGGTCTGTGCCAGCAGAAAAATGGCGACAAAGGTAATTCCAGGCGCTAATATTTTCATGGACCAATATCCTCCGAAATTTCAGCCATACTGCATAATTAGTTTCCAATAATCAAGTAATATTTACATTAGAAGGGGGCTCGACAACGAATA
>DASWIV010000368.1:0-2340 GCA_036397475.1 bacterium | reverse complement strand
AAGGTGTTGATGAGGGTTAATGCGTCGGCTCCGGCATCCATGGCGGCTTTCGCGATCGGGACAATATCCGTGACGTTTGGCGAAAGTTTGGCTATTACGGGTTTGGCGGTCTCATTCCGGACCGCAGCGGTAAGTTCGGATATCGCTTCCGGAGTAGTTGCGAAAGTTTCATAGCCGCACTCGACATTCGGGCAGCTCGCGTTAATTTCCATTCCGGACAGGCGATTTTCCTTATCGAGAATTTCTGCGAGCTGGCGGTAATCTTCCACCCGGTCGCCGACCAGGTTGGCAATTATGGGAACTCCAAGTTCAGCGGCTTTGGGCAATTTTTCATTCAGGAAAACATCGATTCCGGGATTTTCCAGACCAATAGTGTTAAGCATGCCGGAAGGAGTTTCGATAATTCTGGGGTAGGGATTTCCGGGACGCGGTTCAAGGCTAACAGCTTTTGTGATAATGGCACCGAAGGCATTGAAGTCCACAAGGCCTTCGAACTCGATTCCATAGCCGAAAGTCCCGCTGGCGGCAACCAGTGGCGAATTGAGTTTAAGCGGGCCGATAGAAGTTTCCAGATTTCCTGACATTAATTCTTAATTATATGTATTTGAGGCTCAGGATTCTATTGACAGTGGCAAATATGATATATAATTCGAGTGAATCTCCCATTTCCGAGGCTCTTACCCGCAAAAATTCAAAGGAGTTTCGGAATATTCCCGGAATTTAAAATTAGTATGATATACTTGCAGAAATCGAATTAATTATCCGAGGCTTTATTATTTTAGTTGACCGGGGATAACTATGCAGGAATTAATCGATCTGTTTAAGGGCATGGTCCAGCAGGGAGCGAGCGACCTTCACCTCCAGGAGGACACGAAGCCATATTACAGGGTCCATGGCAAACTGGGGATAATAGATTCCGCCCCGCGAATCGACCACCAATTCATGGTAAAAGCGCGGGAATTCCTGTTTGGCGAATATGAGACGGACCAGTTCGATCGCCGGAAATGCGCGGACTTCGCGCATGTGCTTCCAAACGTAGGGCGCCTCAGGGTCAGTTTTTTCACCCAGAACAACCAGTGGGGGGCGGTATTCCGATTGATCCCGGAAGTCCTGCCAAGCTTCGAGCAGCTGGGTCTGCCGGAAATCGTAAGGACGATCGCGAAGTTTCCACGTGGACTGGTCCTGGTTGTCGGACCGACCGGTTCCGGGAAAACCACGTCGCTTGCGTCGATGCTCGACTGGATCAATCACAACAGGAACGTTCATATTCTTACACTGGAAGACCCGATCGAATATAAACACAAGAATGTAAACTGCCTGGTGAACCAGAGGGAAGTCGGGCGAGATGTGATGAGCTTCCTCGACGGTATCCGGGAAGGACTAAGGCAGGACCCCGACGTAATACTTGTAGGTGAGATGCGCGACCTCGAGACGACTGCCATGGCGCTGATGGCGGCAGAAACGGGCCACCTGGTTTTCGCCACATTGCATACATCGGGTGCTGCGGATACGGTCGACAGAATCATCGATATTTTCCCCTCCGATCAGCAGGGACAGATACGTACCCAGCTCGCGCTTTCTTTGAGGGCGGTAATTTCCCAGATCCTGGTTCCACGGATAGACAGGCCGGGACGGGTCGCGGTATTTGAGGTCATGCTTATGACCAACTCTATTCGTAACCTGATCAGGGAGAAAAAAGTCCATCAGATCGACCATGTGATTCAGTCGGGACGAAAGCAGGGGATGATCACGCTCGAGCATAATATCGGCCAGATGATCGACCAGGGAATTATAGACTCTTCGCTGGGAGCCGAGCTCGCCAACAGTCCGGACGACCTTCTTGAATATCTTCTCAGTGAAGCAGAACAGGATAAGAGGAAGAAGGACAAGGAGAAGGACGAGTCGACAATCAGGAAGACAGACTTCAGCAGTGTCGGGTTTGATATCGGAACTGCCGCACGTCGTGACGATCACAACAAGCCGGATTCAGGACGCAGCCAGAATCCATTTAAGTGATTGAACGAAAATTTGAAATCAGATAGCGCCGTGGTCGGCGCTATTATTTATTTTTATGCGGATCGGGAGATTGAAAATCCGGGCACCGAGAAAAAATACTCGACGGAGTACCGTGTACACAGTCATAATGGATGAGAGAGTTAAAAAATACATTCAGGAATTTTTTAATCAGTTTCCGAAGGCTCAGGTCCAGGACCTGTACAAGGCTTTATACCAGGCGTATCACGGAGCCGAGCACGCAATTACAGATGAAGATAGTGTCAGAACTTATTTGCTGAGAGAATTGGAAGAAATAAAAGCAAATCAACCGGACGATGAGTTCGA
>DASWIV010000367.1:0-2651 GCA_036397475.1 bacterium | reverse complement strand
CAAATGTCGCGCTGATGAATGCCTGCATGACCCAGCCTGTGAAAACATTTTCAGTCGGTTTTTCAGACCAGCCCCAGTTCAACGAATTGGAGTATGCCCGGAAAGTCAGGGACCTCTTCAAAACGGACCATCATGAGGTTCTGATAGATTCAAACGACGCCCAGAATTACCTCGACCAGCTCATAATCTCCCAAGACGAGCCTATCGCCGACTGGGTATGTGTCCCCCTTTATTTCGTGAGCCGGCTGGTCCGGGAGAATGACACAATTGTGGTGCAGGTCGGTGAAGGCTCGGACGAGCAGTTTTTCGGCTACGATAATTACATGGAGCATCTCGACCAGAAGAAAAAATACTGGGACGTCATCAAGGGTATTCCGAAACCGGTCCAGGGCGCGCTCTACGGGATGTCGTCGTTAATGGCGTCGATGAATCCAAACTGGTCCGGGCGCAAGGACAAAATGTTCCGGGCTTGGAAGGACCGCGAATTATTTTGGGGCGGCGCGGTCTGTTACAACGAAACATTCAAGCAGGATATCGTCTCCGACAGAACCCACTGGGAATCGCTGGTCAAATCGCATCCCTGGGTTGACACCGCAGGATTACTTCCCGGTCGCTTCAACAATCTCGACAGCTTCGAAGTAATAGATACATACCTGTCAAAGGTTCGAACAGAAAAACCGTCCGCCGATTTCATGGAACGGATGATCTACCTTGAATTCAAACTGCGTCTGGTCGAACTTCTACTAATGCGTGTCGATAAAATAACCATGTCGACATCGATCGAAGCGCGGGTTCCGTTCCTTGACCACAAGCTTGTTGAATTTTCGATGAACATCCCGTCGGAAATGAAAATCAAAAACGGCGTCACAAAATATATTTTGAAAGAAGCTGTTCGTGGACTTATCCCTGACCAGATCATCGACCGCAAAAAAGTCGGATTCGGCGCGCCCGTAAGTGAATGGCTCCACGGTTCCCTCGGAGACAGAATAAAGTCGACATTTAAATCGACAGGATTACGTGAACGGAACCTGATTGACTTCGACCAGGGCATAAATCTGATCGATACTCACCGGTCAGGGCGGGATTTCGCGTACCCGATATGGTCGCTTTTCAATCTCGCGTTATGGTACGACCACTGGGTATCGGGGGGAAATTCAAATCCCCTGCCCGCTCGTTCCGAAAAAAAACGCAACGACATTCCCATGGAGACTCGCACGTGAGCTTCGCAAAACAGGCAGGGATCACCCTGTTCGCCCGCGGTGTACTCCTAGTCATCACTTTCGCGTACAACATCATCCTCGCCCGCTACCTGAAAGCTGAGGGAGTTGGAGTAGTTGGAACACTGCTCACGTTTTCCAGCATCGCTGTCCAGTTTGGAAATCTCGGGCTTGCAACCGGCGCGATATATTTTATCGGTATCGATAAGGAGCGGGCGTCAATAATCACCGGGACAATCTTCACTACCGGACTCTTATTTTCATTTTTTCTGTTCATCGGATTCGCGATCGCCGGATGGTTTTTCCCGTCGATGCTTGGCGGCATCAGCTACAACCTGTATATCTTGATGCTCCTGTCGATCGCGCCGCTCATCCTCTCCCTTTTCTTCCAGAACATACTTCTTGTATATCAGAAAATCACCCAGTACAACATTATTGAGGTTTCTGTCCGTGCCGCAGCACTGGTGGTCGCTATAATAATTTTCCTCAAGGTAAACCAGCATTTGTGGATCGAGGGAATCGTGTGGGTGACGGTCCTCACCGGTTTCGCGATGGGATTCCTTAACGGAACTTTCGTTTACCTTCACAAGCAGTATTACCCGATACTTATCTGGGATGAATTGAAACGATTATTCAGTTATGGCTGGAAAGCGTATTACGCGTCCTTCATGGCATTTCTAATCATTCGTTCCGACATCATTTTCCTGAACGCTTATGTATCGGATGTCGATGCCGGCATTTACCGTCAGGCAGTGTATGTCAGCGACCTTGTATATCTCATCCCAATGACGCTTGGGACTCTCCTTTTTCCGAAACTCATGCAGGGAGGCGAATCGAAGGAAACGGGTGCGGATGACAGAACAAAATTCACGATGCTGATCGCACGGATAGTAGGAGCGATTCTTCTTATCCTGTGGATCTTCTTCGCGATAATCGGAAAATGGTTCCTTGGAATATTTGGCGAAGAATTTGTACCGGGTTATATGCCGCTAATGATTTTACTCGGCGGAATCCTGATGCTTGGAATAGAAACCATTCTTGCTACCGAACTCGCCCGTCGCGGCCTTCCGGTATTTGTAGTTGTCTATTCAACGATCTGCGTAATAATAAAGTTCATCGGTAATTTCATGCTAGTGCCGGAGTACGGCATGTACGGGGCCGCGTGGAGCTCGCTCGCCACTCATTTCGTGTTCCTGGTAATGGTACTATGGTTCTGTATCAGGTACTACGGGTTTAACGTGAAGGATACGCTGTTCTTAAAGTGGTCGGATGTATCTGTAGTACTGAACAGAATGAGAGGATAGAACCTGAGCCATTTTCATCACGACAACGGATAGAACTCACCCGAGTCCCTGTCCAGGACAAATACCAGGTACCTTTGCCTTGAATTCTTTAAATTCTCGTACCAACCCTGGAGTTCATCCATCCCTTTGT
>DASWIV010000366.1:0-4073 GCA_036397475.1 bacterium | reverse complement strand
TCGGTTCGGTTTCAGCTGATGCCCAGGTTCGTTCCGAGAATGGAAATAACTGGATGGGCTATGGCTCGTTCTGGAGTACCGGCGGCGTCAACTATGCACGCGGCGACTACGCCAAGGCTGCACCCGATCACGTGAATTCATCGTGGGCTGTAACAGGCCTCTCATTTCCTGGCAGCTACGGATATGGCTGGTATTCAAATATCGACCGCTTCCTCGGAGGTACCGGTTTTTACTGCTTTGACGGTGTGAATTTTTCATATCAGGTAAACAAGTATGCGGAAATCGCGACCGATACATCAGGCTACATTTACATGTTCGGCGATAGTCAGACCGTGACTTCTCTTTACTGGCGAAAAACCAATCAGCCCGGATTCATAAGTGGCGGGAGTCCAGGTCAGACCGGCCCGGTTCAGCTGCTCGACTCGACCGGAACTGTGAGCAAAACAAGGTCATGGGCCCGACAGGGCGATGATGTAGCGCTCGTGTATTTCAATCCTGCGGGTGAGATCCGGCTCGCTGAAACAACCGACGGTCCCGACGCATCGACATGGGATACTTCGGAAGTCATCTGGGATAAAGGCACCGATTATTCTCAGGTTCATACACCATCACTTGCCGAAGGCACGTATGGCGCCTCGCAAACTATGGGATCCCTGTACGCCGCATGGGTGGCCAAAACAAACGGCGGGCAGTGGCAGGTCCTCGCTTCTGTTCGCCCGACATCGTCCGATCCATGGTCAACTCCGGCAATCGCTGCAACATCAGCGACTGAATTCCACGATGTCGCTATTTCCATCGGCAACGTGAATATCACCAACTGGGGCGATCAGGATGTCGCGGTAGTTTCATGGGAGAACGGAATGACGATCTCCACCGCCATATCACCTTTGGATTGCGCCGCTTTCCTGCCGGCAGCGGATGTGACGTCGGGACTGACCGCCCAGCAGAGCGATCATTTTTGCCCGAACCAGGGCTTTGGTTACCTCTACGATGCGATCTTTACCTACTCATTTGATGATGTGAACTGGGACATCGGTGTACGCCACGCGAACTTCACAGTGCAATAGAAAATCAATTATAAATTTCCAGCGGCGCTCATTCGAGCGCCGTTTTTTTTACTTCAGAATCAGTATTGTTACCAGATGCCGTCAGGCCTGTAACGGGCAATGAATGCGTCCTCATCGCCCCACGAAGTGTGGAAATCTTCCTCTGGTCCCGGATTGAAATCGACTGAATCCTGGAACCAGCCTACTACATAGGCATAGCTCGCGAATTTCCTCCAGCCCCATGTCACGGTATTGTGTACGCCAGTTGCGAATCGTTTGCTCGCTTACGCCGTACTTACGGCTGGTCTCTGCGAGGGTATTTCCCTGTTCGACCTCACTCAAAATCAATACTATCCGCTCCTCAGAATAACGTTTTCCGGTCTTTCTCTTGTTTGCCATTTATTGGCCTCCTTTCGGGTATTATAATGCAAACCCAAAACTCGGCTTGGTACTATTTTCGGGGAGCAGGTCATCAACAATATCCAGGATATATTTTTCGGTTGCCATTGCCGAGTACATCCCGGCTTCTTCCGATTCCCAGGAGGTAATACACACTTTTGATTACCTGACTGACTGGTATTGCTATGATTTGAAGATATTTGACGGATATTTATTCGACGGGACATATCATGGATTAAAGATATTCGATCTTTATTAATTCCCGATTTGTAATATTAATTTCTCCTGGCGTACATCGGTTCTGCTGCATTCCGCGATATTATTCAATGCCGGACACCCGCCCCATTGTTTAACACACGTCGGCACCTTATAATTAGAGTGTAAGTTATTGGTGGTTTTTAATTCGACTTACGTGAAATTTCAGCGGTAACCCTAATGCAACTAGGTCTACGAGCAGTCCAGAAACAGATTCAAACCCAGAAGCCGACCCTCCAGCAGCTTCAGTACTATCGCCTGCTCCAGCAGACCAATCTCGAACTCGAACAGGATATCCTGGACGAGGTCAACCAGAATCCGGCTTTGGAAGTTGAAGAAGTTACCAAGTGTCCTAGATGCGGCGAGATTATCATGCCAGGGAATCCGTGTACTACCTGCCTATCCAGCAAGGCAGACGATGCCGACCGCGAGCCGATTCGCAGCGAAACCCTCGACATGATGGAGGAGATCTACCAGTCGACCCAGGGGCAGTATGAAGCCTCGACGTATGAAGCGGTTTCCGACGAGGATCTCCCCGACGCATTCGCCACAAAAGTCCGCGCGATAACCCTCGAAGACCACCTCAAGCACCGCCTTCCCCTCGACTGTTTCGACTTCAACGCCGAAGAACGCATCATTGCGGAGGATATTATCGACCGCATCGATGCAGGCAGCGAATCCGAAGTGGACGATGCGTCCGAGATCGAAAAAGGAGCCCGCGAACAGGCTAAACTCGATAATCCAGGCTTTATAAAATTGTCCGATGAAGCGCTCGCGAGTGAATTCAGTGTCGATGTTGAATTGCTGAGAATAGTCCGGCTACGCATTGCCATGATCGACCCTATCGGCTCCGGACTGCAAAGCTCGGTCGATGTCCTCGCGCTTCAGGCGGAATTGGACGAATCCCTCGATGATCCCGACCGCGAAGCACTGCGAAAGATCATTCTCCATCACCTCGAGGATATCTCAAAGGAAAAATTCGCCAGGGTTTCGAAAGTGATTGGCATCCCGACAAAACGCGTGAAGGAACTCATAGAGCACGCGAAACGCTCATACCACATGCATCCGAGGCGCATGTTCGAGGAAAGCGAATCCAACGCCGAGGTCGAAAATCCATACATCACCGCCGATGTCCGTATACGCGAAATTGACGGACAGTACATCGCCGAGGTCCTCGACTCCGGACTCCCGCAGCTTCGCCTGAATCGCTTCTATATCGAGTCGTACCAGAAACTGAAAAAAGACCGGATGGCGTTCAACCGCGACGAGCGCAGCCACATCAAGGAATATTTCGAGCGAGCAACCTCGTACATCCAGAACCTCAACGCCCGCCGCCAGACAATGCTCGATATCACGGAGGAGATCATTAAGGAACAGGAAGCATACCTGCGCTACGGGCCGCTTTATTTAAAGAAACTGACGCGGAAAGAGATCGCGGAGAAGATCGGCGTGCACCCGTCGACTGTGTCACGCGCGCTCGCCGTGAGGTACTGCTGGCTTCCGGATAATTCTATTGTCCCATTCTCCGTGTTCTTCAACCCGGCGCTCTGCTACATCGAGATGATCAGGCAGATACTTCATAACGAGTCGTACGAGCGGGTGTTTTCGGACGAGGAGATCCGGGACATGATGGCGGAGAAGGGGCATGATCTGAGCAGGCGCGTCATCACGAAGTACCGGAAGAAGGGCAAGATCCCGCCGAGTGGCCGCAGGAAGAGGAATTTAGTTAAGGAATGGAAGAAGTCGCAGGCGGACGGGGAGTACGAGGATATGGAAGAGGAATTTGAGAATATAGAGGAGATTGAGGATGAGGAAGACTAGGTTTATATACCCACTGCTTTTGACTCTTGATGTTTCATTTCCTGAATATTACTAACATCGTTATTGCTTTGGAGTAATTCTGCCATCTCAATTGCTCTAGACCATTTTGAATTATTATATAGGTCGAAATATGACATTGGTGGAACTAATTTCGAATCTAAAAGATAATCCAGAAGGTCTAGAGCCACCCAATTTTTGTAGTTAACAACATCATCTAATACTATGGCGTATACTTTTTCAGTACCATTAGTATAGTTTAGAAACTCTTGCTTACTACAGCCTATTTCTTCTCCATAGTAATTCCATATCAATTCTGGCGATTCTGCTAAAATATGAATAATCTTAGCTTCGCCTACTACACTTTGAATAGGCTTAGATGCATAAATAGAAATTCTCTGTCCAATCCATTTTTCATTGAATTTTCTTCTTATCTCTACTGCTTTTCTTCCTTCCAGAATATCTAATGCAAACTTAGGCTTTATGGATATTAGCAATCTTCCGTTATGAGGCCTGTTAAAAGATAACTTATTACTGAAGTAGTTAATTTTGTCT
>DASWIV010000365.1:0-5276 GCA_036397475.1 bacterium | reverse complement strand
AATTCTATCGTCACAGGCTAAGACCCGATTGCGTTCAGGAGATTCGATTGCCGAGTTTTGCCATAGCGGTACTTCTCTTGTTAAGACGTTCCGCCCTGGCGACAATGGCAATGATAACGAATATGGTTGCCACCATGAGGAACTACGGCTTTATGAAATCCTTCCGGCTCCGAACCTTAGAGAGCCTGTTGGCCTGAGAAACCTCCTTTCTATATATTGTGCACTACCAGGTGCTTGCATTTACACACTAAAACTTTACCACCAGAATGGGAAAATACCAATAAGTTAGAAGAATTTTTCAGGTTAAAAATAAAGAAAGAGCGAACCCTTGCGGATTCGCTCTTGTGTGCAGAAGGATTTCCAAACCTTAGAGGATCGGATCCCAGGTATGCACAGCATCCAGCTGGTTATTAGCAGCTGGATCCGGGTTATATACCCTAACTACCTGGTCATCGGTGACCGCAAAGGTCTGCAGGTATCCGGGTCTGGTGTCTCGTGGCCAGGCGATAATGGTAAAGGTGTTCTGACCGATACCTCCGCCCTGTCCTTCAGAATCCTGAATGGACTGGCTGACTGTCCAGGACATTGAATAGTTCTCGATCATATTTCCGAGGGAATATCCATCGGCAATATAATAGTCGTTCTTCAATGCGCCAAACGAACCATAAAACTTGTCGTTATTGGTTCCCTGGTATGCCAACTGTGACGATCCAATGGACCTCAAAGTACCTTTAGCTCGACTCTGCCATGCGGCTCTCCTGGCGTTCAGGAGTGCTGGGATGGCGATAGCTGCAATAATAGCGATAATCGCGGCAACTACGAGGAGCTCAAGTAGGGTGAAACCCTTCTGGCTTCTTGCCTTAGAAAGCATTTAACGGATTGCCTCCTTTCTTATAGGATATGGGCACTCATTAAAATGAGTTTTCAGGGCTAACAAAAGTTACCATGTCATTTGATGCGGTGTCAATAAGAAAAATGACAAAAAACACATTATATTTCAATTTTTTCCACTATAGAAATTTATATATGACAACCATCGGATGGATCAAATTTTGACATCATGAACAGCCGTATTTAAGATGCTTATGAAACAATCGCGGCAAAAGAACCGCGAAATAGAACTATGAAGGAAATGTGAGTTTCGATTAAATGAAATTTATTCCGACTTCTGCGTCGCATTATACGCTTTCATAAGACGAGATTTTCGCCTTGACGCATTTTCCTTTTTTATGAGTCCCTTGGTTGCCATACGGTCGAGTTCGCGGCACGCACCTGCTACCTTTTCGAGTGCGTTCTCGGATTTCGTATCGATAGCGGCACGAGCTGACTTAAGAGTAGTCTTAAGCTTTGACCGCAACGAGAAGTTGCGTTCGCGCTTTTTGAGGGACTGCTTGTGTCTTTTCAGAGATTTTACCGGTCTAGCCACGTAAAATTAAGCCTCCAAACATGAATTGCAAAGCGAGGGATTGTAACACGCGTACTGTATACATGCAAGAAAAATCACCCGTTTTTTCTTGCATCCGGGACCGGATTTTCCTGGAAACTGGGTCCGTAAACAGAATTTCATTCCTATAAGTTGGATTAAATTCTGATATTATAAATGGTTGCCAGAGGAATTGGCCCTCGATCTGCCCGTACCTCTGGCCAGGGTCTGTTATTGAATGCACTCGATGAAAATCGTGGACCAGCACCGTCGACAGCCGCTTTTTTGGTGCGTACCAGCCTTCTGCTTGCCGGAGCGACTTTCCTGTCCCGGATCCTTGGGCTTGTCCGGGAGATGCTGATCGCGAATTATTATGGTTCATCCGGACAGACAGACGCCTTCTTCTACGCCCTTATAATCCCGGAACTTCTAAGAACCTTGATAATCTCAGGGGCTGTTGCAAGTGTCTTTGTCCCGTTGATGACAACTGCCCAGCAGGATGGAACTCCGGAAAAAGCCAGGAAACTGGCAGGGTTGATGCTCTCGTTCATATCAGTCCTGGCAATTGCGGTTGTAATTTTCGGTGAATTCCTAGCTCCGGCACTGGTCAGCCTGTCGCAGGTTATGAGTTTCGCTTCCGAGCCGCTTGATCCGCAAATTCATGCTCTCACCACCGAGCTGATCCGCGTTTTTCTTCCAGTCATCCTCCTAGTGAGTCTGTGGGGACTCATGGGCGGGATATTAAACACATTCGACAATTTTCACACTCCCGGATTCGCGCCGCTGGTATGGAACGGGACCATCATCGTTCTCCTTCTGATTCTTGGCAGGTACGGGGACGTTCACCATATCGCATGGGCTTTTGTGATCGGCCACACCATTCAGGTCGCATACCATATTCCAGCTCTGATCCGGCTGGGCATCTTCCCGGTAAGAATTGACTGGAAACACCCGCTGCTGCTGGAATTTATTCGATTAGCTCCCGCGGCAGTATTAGCCTACGCGGCGAATGCGGTAAACGCTTTTATCGGGCAGGGGATAGCCCTGAATTTATCCGAATCTGCAGCAAGCTCCCTGGCGTACTCATTCAGGATAGCGCAGCTTCCCATGGCGGTATTCGGAGTTTCGGTCGCGACAGCCATGTTTCCGACTTTGTCACGGCATTCAGCGGCAGGGGAAGATAAGGAAGTCGTACTTACACTTGCCCGCGGGATCAGGATGACAGCTCTCGCGACACTTCCGGCGATCGTATTTTTCATGACTCTGCCGGAAGAATCGATACGGCTGTTACTTGAGCGTGGACAATTCACCAATCAGAACACTGTCGATGTGGCTGCGGCATTGTACTGTTATTCGTGGGCGATAATGCCGGTTTCAATCCTGACATTGACTGCCCGGACATTTTTCTCACAGAAAGACACAAAGACCCCGGCGATCCTGGGAATTTTCTCGATCGTCGTATTCTATATAGTCGCACTTGTGATGAGCAAATACCTGAGTTTTCTCGGGATCGCACTCGCCAACGCCCTGATCGCATGGGCTATCCTGATAATCTCCCTGGTTATTCTACAGCTTAGATTCCGGAAACACCTTTCATTAATGCAGGCTATTGGCATCAGAAATATAAATGTATTGCTGATAGCAGGGATTATCCAGGGGGCTGTTCTCACCGCTTACAGGGATTACTTCCACGATGTTTCGGGAACATTGAATCTGCTGGGATTCCTTCTTGCCGGAGCTGCCGTTGGAGGATTCGTTTTTATAGGCGTACTGAAGCTTGCAAAAAGCGATGATTTAGAGGCGACTTTGAGAAACATTCTCCGCAAACGTTGAGTCCTCCCTCCCTCATTGGTAAAATGCGCGTCGCCGTAAATGTTAAGTGTAGATAAAATTCGCAATTTCGCCATCATCGCGCATATCGACCACGGGAAGTCCACTCTCGCCGACAGAATTCTCGAGATATCCGGCGCTGTTCCCAAGCTCAGGATGAAAGAACAGATGCTTGATACTATGGACCTGGAAAGGGAGCGCGGCATAACAATCAAGGCACAGTCGGTCAGGATTCCTTACAAGGCGAAAGACGGAAGTGAGTATCAGCTTAATCTGATCGACACTCCCGGCCATGTGGATTTTTCTTACGAAGTGTCCAGGGCACTTGCCGCGTGCGAAGGATGCCTGTTACTGGTGGATGCGTCTCAGGGTCCACAGGCACAGACCCTCGCAAATTTATATCTTGCGCTGGAACAGGACCTGACAATTATTCCGGTGCTGAATAAAATCGATCTGCCTCAAGCCCGTACGGATGAAGTAATAAAGGAAATGATCTCGCTGATAGGGGGACATGAGGATGAGATCAGCATGGTCAGCGCGAAGGATGGACGCGGTGTCGAAGAAATACTGGAGCGAGTCGTCAAGGATATTCCGCCTCCTGTCGGGGATACCGAAAAGCCATTCCGGGCCCTGATCTTTGACAGCCACTTCGATATGTACAGGGGCGTTATCATCTATGTGAGGGTAATTGATGGCGAGATCAAGCCGCGGGACCATATAGAGATGTACTCGACCGGCAGAAAATTTGAGATTAATGAGATCGGTGTTTTTACACCGTGGGCTGTTAAGATCGACAGCCTGTCAGCGGGACAGGTCGGATTCATGTCCGCGACAATACGTGAAATTGCCGATGCCAAGATCGGGGACACAATAGTCCTCGCCGGAAAGCGAAAAGAGGTTCAGCCGCTGCCGGGATACCGCGAGCCAAAGCAGATGGTTTTCGCGAGTTTTTATCCGACGGAACCCGACGATTATGAACGTCTGACCACCGCACTGGAAAAATTACACCTGAATGATTCGAGTTTCTCTTACCAGCAGGAAAGCTCAGCAGCGCTGGGATTCGGGTACAGGCTGGGATTTCTTGGCGTGCTGCACATGGAAATAATCCAGGAACGGCTCGAGCGCGAATATGAGCTTCAACTTGTGGTAACCGTCCCGACAGTGCGGTACGAGATTCTTCAAACGGATGGGCAGACGATTCATGTGGAAAGTCCGGCTGAATTTCCCGACAGGACAAAAATCGATGAAGTCCGGGAACCGGTCTGCGAATGCACAATTATCACACCGAAAGAATATATAGGGCAGGTTATGGAACTTGCCCATAAGAGACGGGCGGTCCAGAAGGATTTGACCTATCTTGGCACAGACCGGGTAAATATCAGCTACCAGATCCCGCTCGCGGAATTGATCATCGATTTCAACGACAGGCTCAAAAGCGGCACCAAGGGCTATGGAACATTGGATTATGAACATTCCGGTTATGTGAAAGCGAATCTCGTCAAGGTCGATATCCTTGTCAATGGAGAGCCGGTCGACGCGTTGAGTTTTCTGTCGGATTCGGAATCGTCGAAAAATAAGGGCCGCGAGATGGTTGTGAAATTGAGAAGTACGATTCCCAGGCATTTGTTCGATATCCCGATCCAGGCGGCGGTTGGAGGAAGAATAGTTGCGCGTGAAACAATAAAAGCGCAACGGAAAGATGTAACGGCGAAATGCTACGGTGGCGATATCACAAGGAAAAGGAAGCTTCTCGAGCAGCAGAAGAAGGGCAAGCAGAAGATGAAAATGGTGGGATCGGTGTCGATACCACAGGAAGCGTTCATGGCAGCGCTGAAATTGAGAGAGGATAAATAACACACACAAACTTCGCTTACGCTGCGTTTGTGTAGAGTTATTGTCAAATGTTGTGTATGACCCATCAGGCGGCGGCTCCTTCTGCTATCACTCCATCCCTGAATTGAACTCCTGAAATAATTTTCGGTAAGAGATCTGATCCATTTAGCGATCTCCATCGCCTCGACGC
>DASWIV010000364.1:0-3813 GCA_036397475.1 bacterium | reverse complement strand
AGAAAATATTTTTCATCCTGCATCACTCCCGGATGTGATCGGCGATACAACCGGTTCCGTTCGCACCGGAAATCCAGGGATGGCCAGCGTGCGGCTGACCTCCAGTCCTTCACTGTCGAGCTGAATATCCCACCAGTCTTCCCCGACATCGATTCCCACACCGTTGAACGTCTTGCTCCACCATGTGCCATCCCCCGCTCTGCTTTCCGTATATGTGTCGATTCCCAGAAGATCTATAAAGATCCCGATGCTGCCGTATCCTCTTGCGGGATTTCCATGACCGGTACAATCCATAGGAGATCGCCCGAAGTATCCATCGTCGCCGCCCCTGTCGATAAATATTCCGACACCATTGGCGTTCCCCGACCCCTGTGCGAGCGAGTGACCGGTGTAAAAATCGGACCCGCCCTCATCGATCAACCATCCGACAGCCAGGTCGTGCCCGAATCCCTGCGTACATGCATGCGATGAATACCTGTCGATCCCTCCTCTGTCGAGTAGGATTCCGGACGATAAGTGTATTCCGGCACCCTGTGAATATTGCTGGGATTCATACCAGTCATTACCGTAATCGTCTATCAGGGCTCCGACTGAATACCAGTAACTGACTCCCTGGCCGTATACCTCCGTCGAATAAAAATCATTTCCATTTCTGTCGTGGAGAATTCCTACTCCGCCGCTTGCCGCCGGACGGATTCCGATCGCGAATCCCTGCGACAGGCTGATATTGCTTTCGGGATATCTCGGGAAATCGTCGTACACTCCTCCAGCCCAGTACGTATCGAATCCGTCGCGGTCCGAGAGCATTCCCCAGCCACGGACATATCCCATCCCCTGGGCATACAGGGCTGCTGAATATTTATCGTTCCCGGACAGGTCGGTCATCAGACCCACACCTGTAGCTCCTGCCCCCTGCACCATTGCTCCGGCATCGTAAATGTCGGCTCCCCTTCGATCGACGAAAATACCCCCACCGAAAATTCCGCATCCCTGGCTGAAATCGCCTGACCGATAAGTATCGTCTCCTGCCAGGTCCACATGGTATCCTATCCCCAGTATTCCGGACCCGATCGATCTGCCATCGGAAATGTACGTGTCGTTTCCGTCGAGGTCGATAGAGATACAGACTGACTTGTAGTTTTCATCCTCAATATTGCCCCCTGCACCAACAGCACCATAATAAACATCGTTTCCTGCAGGGTCTATCAGAATCGTGTAACTGGGCCAGTTTCGCATATCCCAGACATCGTCGCCTCTCGATCCAACAAGAATAGGTCCGCTGATCCCGTTAATGGATATTTGCTGCACGGTATTTATTTCATTTTTATGCTGGTCGAGACCTTCCGCCGCGGGTTCCACCTTCACCGATAACTCACGGACAGTGGCAACCAGTGCGTCAAGATCGAAATTCAGCATTGCGTCGAGGAATTCCTGCGGGGGGACGTAAGGCTCTTCGTCCGGGCAATCTGAATCGTCACCTTCAATGAAATGACAGCGGATGTACCCTCTTAGGTATTCAATCTGTTCAGATGTCAGGCTCCCCAGAACTAGCTGTTCCATCCTGTTCATGGCGAGCTTTACACTTCTATCCAGATCCTGGACTGTCTGCTTCAGCGATTCCGGGAAAACATTGTAACTTCCCCCGGCCATGACCGATCCTTCGCCCGGAAGGAGGGGAGTCTGGCTGTACATATCTGCGTCGAGATCGCTAGCTGCCCTGAAAAGTATTTGCGACGGTTTCTTCGGTTCAAGCAGAAATGCGTCCCATTCATAATTCCACAAAACCAGTGAATAGGGATCATCGAGCGCTCTCTGAGCCACACCCAGCCTGAACGGATCGTCAACATAGTCTTTCCGGAAGCCGAGGTCGCCCCAGGACATATTTAATGAGGCGAGAGCCTGTTCCATCAGGAAAAGTTCAGTATCGGTCAGCGAACCGCGTGCCATATCCGGGGGCGGTTTCGGCCAGAGATCTTCCTGCGCTATCGAACTTTGTGCGGGTATTAAAAGCAGTCCCGCAAACAGGAAAAAGGCGGATCTGGCGATTTTTACGGTGGTGAATGCGAATCCGGTCATTTTCTCTCCCAATCCAAATCTGCGATTAATCTAATATCAACTCGAAGAATAACACATCCAGGCGTCTGCCGAATTTAAGCCCGACTTCTTTCAGATGAGCTACCTTTTCATATTCCGCCCGGCTGAATAATTTTATGCTTGCTGCGCTCTCATCACAGATCAATGCCATAAGAGCGTGGAATTTCTGCGTCCTCGCGTACACATGTAATTTATCCAGCAGGGATTTTCCAATCCCCCTGCCCGTGCATTCAGGTTTCAGGTACACCGAAACCTCGGCTGTTGGCAGGTACGCCTGCCTGTCCTTGTACGGCCCGAGATACGCGTAACCCAGCAGACTCATATCTACTGCATCCTCGGCAGCAAATGTGCCATAAATCGGATTCTCCCTGATTACCATGGACCTGAACTCATCCCGCGACAATTTTTCGGTGGTGAATGTCGAGGTAGAGTTAACGATGTAATGATTGTAAATTTCGCATCCGGCATCCACATGCTTCTCTATAAACGGTACTATTCTCACTCCAAGTGTCATAATTTCAATTATTAGAGATATTTTCTGCCTTTTAAACCTTTGTCGACTGTTTTGTATCGTATAATTAGCACGGGTCTTTTACATACGATTTTGATGAAAATCTGCCCTCCGACGCGGATTATATCATAGAGCAGCATCAAAGAACCGCATGTATATATCTCGGTGAACCTTAGATTTATTGTTTTCTTTACAGGTTCATATCCCTCGGCTCATGTACCCGAACGACGGGGATGGAATCGAAAGAGGAGAGACATATGCGGTTCAAATTACCCGTAAAGACTTCGTATCCACCATTTTTAAGGAAGAGTGCCTTCCTGTTATCCGGCATGCTCCTGGCAATCCTCCTGATGCCGGCGAAAGCGTCCGCCGACCCTGTCATGGTCCAGACCGGAATTATTTCCGGATATATCTGGCCATTACTGCTGTGCGCCACCTTGTTTGAAGCCGGCATAATTTCCCTGTTTACACGGGGCCATTTCTTAAAGTTGATGGGTAACGTGGTCATTGCCAATGCGATAACCGGGTTCATAGCCTTAGTCGGGATAGCGGTAATGAAGAATCTTGGCACGGATATAATTCCGGTCGGTCCACTGGCAATTTCTTCATTTATTTTTAAGGCGGGGATTTACCTGCTTTCGGCATATCAGGTGAATTTTAAAAAATTACTGGCGGCTGTGGCTGTATCAAATATAACCATCGCGACTGTCGCCATAATTATTCTCTCAAACGCGGTGATACCATCAAGATCGCCGGACCAGTCGGCTGACATGCTGATGTCACAGGCATTAATCAGGATCCATCATTCGCTTGAGCAATTCAGGGACGGGTATGGCACGTATCCCGCTTCCCTGACAGGAGGCGACAGCGCCAATGATCCATTGATACAGGGTAGAATTCTCGATAATTATCCCGACAATCCTTATCACAACTTACTCGTGACAAAAAGGTTTTCCCCTCTTTATCTCGCTACAGGATATGGTCCCCATTACAATATTTCAGGAAACCAGGGAAGCGATCTTGTGTTTGAGGTGCGTGTTTCACTCAGGAATAAACTTGGTCGGCAGTTCGGTCCCGGACTTGCATCGTTGAGAACGCTAAAGTCACACGAATTCACTCCCGGGTCATTTTTTTACCAGTCCTATGATGTAAATAATGATGGCATTTTCGACGATTACATCCTTGGTGCGATTGGATGGCCAGAGAGC
>DASWIV010000363.1:0-10481 GCA_036397475.1 bacterium | reverse complement strand
AAATTACCACTTGAATCGAATTTGCTTAGGTAGAAATCAAAGACACCATTTGATATGTGATAGTCCAAACCACTGCTGGGATCGAAATCGACCGTGCCCATGAAAAATCCCATTGTATATGCATTCCCGAAACCATCGAGTGCGGTTGACCATCCCAAATCATAGTTTGCTCCCCCCCATGTCCGAGTCCAGAGGTAATTACCATCTGAATCGTATCTGCAGAGAAAGACATCTGGGTTTCCATTCGAAATGTGGTAATCTATGTTACCGCTAGGATCGAAGTCAACCACGCCTGCAAAATCTCCTGTAACGTAAACAATCCCGGAACCGTCAATTGCGACGGAATATCCATGGTCAAGCCATGGTCCACCCCATGTGCGTGCCCAGATAAAATTACCACTTGAATCGAATTTGGTGAGAAAGGCATCAGAGTAACCATTCGAGGAGTGGTTATCCGTACCGGTACCGGGATCGAAATCAACCGTATCCGAAAACAAACCTGTTACATATAAGTTCCCAGCACTGTCTGTGGCAACTGACAATGCGTCATCGTATAAAGGGCCCCCCCAATCTCTGGCCCATCCGTAGCCATATTCTACAATACCGAAATAATCATCGGACTCATCGTGCACGAACGGAAAATCAACAGAACTCAACCGCACTTTTAGGTTATATGTACTCTCGATCGGAATATTCTCCCAAAGGAAACTACCATCGTTTGTTTCGTTTTCGGCAATCGTGTTGATATCTGATACGAAATCATCCTTCGAATATTCGATATTGACAAGGCTTGTCAGGTGCTGGGAAGACCACGTAATTTCGTAATCACTTGCCCAACATATTTCCTCTCCTCCGTTAGGCGTTATGACTTCAATGAAAATTGGAGCGTCACAGCTTATCGGGACTTCAACAAGGAAATAGCCAGCAAGTTCGCCTTCAGCGTAATTCGGGGATCCGAACTTGTTCGAGTAGTCCATCCCGGGGTACCGAACCTCTACCCAGACATCGAGCGGTTCACAGGAATCAAGTGACTCGACCGGGATTTCAGCGTGGAAGGTTTCGTAGAAGTCCGTCAAGCCCAAACAACTCATATCAACCTCATACGCCCCAGTCCAGGCTTCGGAATAGACGTAAATGACATACTCACCCATGGTCCCGGCATCGCACGTCGCCGACCAGTCCCAGGGTGAAATGTCGAGAATTACACTCCCACTAGATTCTCCATTTTCGAACCATGCAGTGCTTGAGTCCTGGATGTCGCACACGACTGCTTCATCTACGTTCGCTTCAGGTGGAAAGTCATCCGGAACGTTGACCGGAGGTCCTGGCTCGTGTTTGTTCGGTTCCCAGTGCCCGATTATTGCATACTGGAATTTAGCTTCATTTGTCTGGGGCAGCTCGGGAAAGATCATTGAGAAATGCCGCCAGACAAGATCCCCCTCGACAAACATGCCCCTGTCGTCGGAATTGTCGATCAGGAACTGGAATTCATCGCCATCCGGTTCGAGTCCTTCAGCGTAGTATTTGTAACCGTTGAGATCCGCTGTCGGCTTGTAGCCGGGAGTTCCCATATGACCGGGATTGTAGCCGAACATAGGCGGGATCTCCCCGATACCCTTGAACTCATTCGCGTTGAACCATCGGGTGTATCCATCTGCGTTCAAGAGACGTTGATCGTTTAAACCATGTATTGCCAGGTTGTAATCTCCGGGGTAAACATCATTCCCGTCGCCCATGAATACCCCCATTACGTCGAAGCCCGTGTATCTTTTGAGGGCCGGAAACAAATGCACCAGGCCGATATCAGCTTCGATCTCGCCTGTGTCGTAATCGATGACGATGTTTTCGAGTTTGATCATGCCCGGAGGAGCGTGGAAATTCTGATTCCCGGTGAACGACGCATGTCGCAGCGGGAAAACCTCTGCTTCCTCGTTCTCAGTGTCGATCGATATATCCCAGACACCCATGACGAATCCGCTGGACGGAACCGCGTCAACAATTCTGGGCGTGGAATCAGGGGATGCGCCAATCGAAGGCGTTAACGTGTTGCTGGTGCTGCCGGAACAGGAAACCAGCAACCATGTGGCTATGGTTAGAGCAAAGAGGGTCCTTGTGTGCTGCATAATAACCTCCCACGATGTTGATCAGACCGGATAGTTTACAAGGTTTAAACGCTCTTATCAACTTCTAAACATGCCGGGCCAGGCTACTTCTCCATTGAGCCTTAATTCATCTTTATGATATGATTCCGTTTTCCCCCGGGGGATTTGCCGGGGTCATTTTTCTATGTCTGGAATCGATAAACTACCGGTGGCTGTCGATGCCCTTGGAGGCGACAACGCGCCTGAGCAGGTTGTCCAGGGCGCTGTCGACAGCGGCATAGCCTGCGTCCTTGTTGGCGATGAAGCCAAAGTCGCTCCATTTCTTGCCGCCCATAATAATCCCGACAGGATTACAATCCATCACACCACTGAACATATCCTGATGGACGAGCATCCCATCACTGCTATTCGCAACAAGAAGGATTCAAGCCTCATGGTGGGTATCAGCCTGGTAAAACAGGGAAAAGCGCTTGGATGCATGTCTGCCGGAAACACGGGTGCCTTCATGATGGGCTCGACAATGGTCCTTGGACGTATGGCCGGGATAACACGTCCGGCAGCAGCGATTCCGATTCCGACACCTGAAGGGAATACTCTTCTGCTCGATGCCGGTGCCGCGACAGACTGCACCGCGGCCGACCTCGTTAATTTCGCGGTTTGTGGACACACCTACGCACGCCAGTTATGGAACGTTGAAAAGCCGAGAATTGCATTACTCTCCATCGGCGAGGAAGAATCAAAAGGCAGCAAACAGGCGCGTACAGCGCATAAATTACTGAAAGAAAGCGATTTGAATTTTATTGGGAATGTGCAGGGAACGGATATTGGGCGCTCCGTCTGTGACGTCATGGTCTGCGACGGGTTCACGGGAAATGTGGCGCTGAAGGTCGCGGAAGGCATGGCGATGTTGATCATGCAGATCGTAAAGGATGAACTCGGTTCGGCGGCTGGGATGGAAAAACTCGCAGCGCTTATGCTCCGTCCGCTTATGCGCCGGATCAAAAAACGCCTTGACTGGCAGGAAGTAGGTGGCGGACCGATGCTCGGCATCGCGGGCAATGTAGTGATCGCCCACGGAAAATCGCGGCATAAGGCTGTAGCCAGCGCTATAAGACTCACTTACGACCTGGCGAGGACAAATCTCCTCTCAGAGCTTGAGTTAGCCCTGAAAACACACCATGATATGTCGCAAGCGGCGGAACAGATGAACGGTGTAAGCGTATAAGCACGTGTAACTGGTGTAGTTTTGTTGAACGTGAAAGGAATTTAATGTGACTGGAATGCAAACTAGGCGGTCTGGAATAGTGTCGGTAGGGAGATTTCTTCCGCCGAATGTCGTGACAAATTTCGACCTAGAAGAAATGGGAATCGATACGTCGGACGACTGGATCCGCACCCGTACCGGAATCCATGAGCGTCGAATTGTCACCAACGGCCTCAGGCAGAGCGACTTGAGCCTCCATGCATCCCGCGAAGCCCTTATGCGTGTGGGATGGTCTCCAGACGATCTCGACCTGATTATTGTGGCAACCGTTACACCTGACCATATATTTCCTGCATCGGCAAACACCCTCGCAGCTAAACTTGGCGCGGTCGGAGTAGGCTCATTCGATCTGGTTAACGCCTGTTCGGGATTCATTTACGGCATTTTCCAGGCGTCGGCGGCGATCGAGTCCGGACGAGCGAACAGGGTACTTGTTGTCGGTTCCGAGATCATGTCCAGCATTCTTGACTGGGAAGACCGCGCAACCTGTGTCCTGTTCGGGGACGGCGCTGCCGCTGTCTGTCTGGAAGCGGTGGAAGAACCGTATGGATTCAGGGATTTTATCCTTGGATCCGACGGAAGATACGGCGACCTGCTGTACATGCCCGGTGGTGGAAGTGCCATGCCAGCGTCAAACGACTCAATCGACCGTCGCCAGCATTTCATAAAAATGAACGGCGGCGAGGTCTTCAAATTTGCCGTTAAAAAAATGAAAGAGGTCAGCGAGGAGCTTCTCGAGCGTGCAGGCATTACTCCCGAAGATATCGGCGTATTCATTCCGCACCAGGCGAATATCCGGATCATCGACGCCTGCACCAAACGCCTTGGACTGAAAAAACACCAGGTCGTTACCAATATTCATAAATACGGGAACACGACATCGGCAACCATACCTACCGCCATTTACGAAGCCGAAGCGGAAGGCAGGATCAATAAGGGAGACTGGATCCTTCTGGTCACCTTCGGCGCAGGACTCACATGGGGTGGAACGCTCATGCAATGGGCTGTCGATAAACTTCCTTCAGGTACAAGTTTCATGTCTGACGATGCTGCGTACGATTCATATTCAAGTAGCCTGCGTCCGGGACAGGATTTTAACAGGCTATGAAAAAATACGCATGCATATTCCCGGGACAGGGCTCCCAGGAAGTGGGTATGGTGGATCCTTTTTTGTCGTCGTCGGCAACATCGGATATATTCACGGCCGCCAATGAATCCGCCGGATTCGACCTTATGAAACTCGTTCAGAACGGCCCTCAGGAAGAATTGACCCTGACATACAACGCACAGCCCGCGATTCTCGCCACTTCAATTGTCGCCTGGAAAGAATTACTCAAGGCAATTGGAAGCAAAATTTCCCCTGCATACCTGGCGGGACATTCTCTTGGTGAGTTCTCAGCCCTTACCGCGGCTGGAGCATTGACAATCCCTGACGCGATCAGGCTCGTGAGAAAGCGTGGCCAGTTGATGCAGGACGCGGTTCCGAAGGATGTCGGTGCCATGGCGGCGTTGATCGGCGGTACGGACCACGATGTAAAGAATCTCGTCGACGCTACATCAGCCGGCGAGATCCTGGACATAGCCAACCTTAACGCTCCCGGCCAGACTGTAATCAGCGGACAAAAGTCGGCCGTTCAAAGGGCGATGGAAAAATCAGGGGAGTATGGCATCAAAAGGGCAATCCCACTCGAAGTAAGCGCTCCATTCCATTCACGCCTGATGAAACCGGTGCGAGAGAAATTTTCCAGGGAGCTCGAGGATATAGATTTTAACCTGCCGGACTGGCCGGTTGTGCATAATGTAAATGCCCAGCCAAATATGGATAATGGTTTGTTCCACGAGATGTTATCCACCCAGATAGAGTCCCCGGTGCGCTGGGTTGAATCGATAGAGTTCATGCTGGATGCCGGTGTTGAGGCTTTCATCGAGATTGGGCATGGAAATGTACTCCAGGGACTGGTCAAAAAGATCGCCGGACGTGACTGGGACGGAGTCATCTGCGGGGTATCGTCACCTGACGATCTTGAGGATGTAGTTAAAAAAATATCTTAACCATGTTTGACCTGACAGGAAAAATAGCGCTTGTAACGGGCGCGAGCGGAGGAATCGGACTGGCTGTCGCTATGGAACTCGCGAAAGCCGGCGCTGATATCGCGTGCCATTACAATTCAAATGAAAATGCCGCCAGGGGATTAGCCGTCGAAATTGAGAACACAGGCAGGAAGGCTTTTATTTATCAGGCGGACCTGTCGAATGCAGATTCCGCCGACAAGCTGGTCGAGGAAACTTGTGACGATTTGGGCGACCTGCATATTCTTATAAATAACGCCGGGGTAAACAGGGAAGCGCTACTTATCAGGCAGACACCTGAGCTTGTACAGGATGTCCTTATGTCGAACCTGGCAAGCATGCTTTACCTGTCCCGTGCCGCGGCGAGAAGAATGGCGAAAAACCACTGGGGACGGCTTATACATATGGGTAGTGTGGTCGCTCATACCGGAAGTACAGCCCAGGCAGCTTATTCAGCCAGTAAAGCCGGTATCGAGGGAATGAGCCGAGCGATCGCTCGCGAGCTTGGGCCAAGAAACGTCACGTCTAATGTGATTGCGCCCGGGTATATCGATGCCGGAATGAGTTACGAAATGTCCGAGGAGCGCCAGACGGAACTGTACAAATACATCGCACTCGGACGTAAAGGTACTGCCATGGACGTCGCTGCCGCCGCTTTGTATCTGTCAAGCGAAGAAGCCGGGTATATTACCGGTGCGGTAATACACGTCAATGGTGGACTTAACATGGCTTAATATGTATCCTATGCCCTTTTCCGCGGCCACCGCCGCGTTAATTTTTTTAACGAGAAATTTGAGCTGACCGGATTTCGGGAGGCATAAATATTATGAAACGTGTTGCGATAACCGGAATGGGAATAATTTCAACTTTCGGTAATACAAAAGACGATTTCGGCTCTGCAATAAAGGAGGGTCGCAGCGGTATCAGAAATATCCGGAAATGGGACACCACCGGGTTCAAAGTTACTATCGGTGGCGAGGTCCTGGATTTCGATCCCGAGCAGTTCGTTGATAAGAAGGCTGCCCGCCAGTACGATCCTTACAGCCTCTACGCTGTCGCTGCGTCCGACCTCGCTATCAAAGACGCTGGATTTAAAGATGGCGAGCTCGACAGGGATCACACGGGTGTTATTCACGGGTCCGGAATAGGTGGTTTGACGACATTCTGCCGGGACCATGAAAAATTGGTTACCAAGGGTCCGGACAGGGTAAGCCCGTTCTATATCCCGCATTCAATAGTTAATATTGCCGCGGGACTTATTTCGATACACCAGGGATTGAAGGGGCCGAACCATGCTGTGGTTAGCGCGTGCGCAAGCTCGAATCACGCTATGGGGATCGCGTACAAGCTTGTTCAGACCGGAATGTCTCCAACTATGTTGACCGGGGGAACTGAAGCGGCTTTGATACCTCTGGGTGTCGCGGGATTCACCAACATGAAAGCTGTCACCGACCAATTCAACGACGATCCCGAGCATGCGTCCAGGCCGTTCGATGCCAAGCGGTCGGGGTTTGTCATGGGTGAAGGCGGTGCTATGTTCGTATTTGAAAATATGGAACTCGCCGAAAAGCGCGGAGCCAGGATCTACGGTGAGGTGATCGGATACGGCGCTACATGCGACGCTTACCATATCACCGCCCCATCGCCTGGCGGTATCGGCGCGATAGAAGCCATGAGGGCTGCGATAGATTACGCCGGAATTGACCTCCATGAGGTGAATTACATAAACGCCCACGGAACATCGACTCCATACAACGATGAATCCGAAACACATGCCATTAAAGCCCTGTTTGGGGATTACGCAAAGGAAATCCCAATTAGTTCTACAAAGAGCATGGTCGGTCATTTACTTGGTGCGAGCGGCGCGATCGAATTAGCGGCGACATTATTATGCATGCAGGATGGCTTGATACCACCGACAATTAACTATGAATTCCCCGATCCCGAATGCGATCTCGATTACGTGCCGAACGAATCCCGTGAGCACAAGATTAATGTTCTGTTGTCGAATTCGTTCGGCTTCGGCGGCCATAATGCGGTACTGGCTATCAGGAATCTTCATTAATAAATGATGTAGCCCATCGCGTACATGGGGATTTCCGTAGGCACAAGAACAAATCTCCAAAATTTATGACTTCTACTTGTCTCGAACATAAAAATATGTTACAAAAGCCGTTTGTGCATAAAAATTTAATACGAGGTTTCTGACTAAGTGTCAGTAAAAATAAGACTAAAACGTATCGGACGTAAAAAGCAACCCACCTATCGGGTGGTTGTCATTGAAAGCCGCAGCGCACGCGGTGGGAAGGAAATCGAGATTGTAGGTCATTACAGTCCTTACAAGCTGGATAAACCGCTTGAGATTAATCTCCCAAAGATTTCCGAATGGCAGGGCAAGGGCGCGATACCGTCCCTGGCTGTTCTAAAGCTGATGCGACGTGCAGAATCTGGCGAAGGGGCCGGTTCCATTCCTGCAAAGGAAAAACCCGCTAAAAAAGCCCCGCCTCCAGTCGAAACTGCCCCGCCTGCCGAAGTGCCCAAACCTGAACCGGAACCCGAACCGGCTGCGGAACATGAGGAATCGGAAAATACTGAAGAAGCGTCCGGGGATGATAATCCTGAACCGGAAGCTTAAGACTCGGACTAATAAGCTGTCGATTGTCCAGTCGTGTTAACTTTTCCACAAGGGGAGGAGTACGACGTGAGCCACAATGATTACAGGTCCGGGAATGACAGATCAGACTCTTCCGGAGGAATGAGACGCGACGCGGACCTTTCCGGTCTGCTGGAATTTATTGTTAAAAGTATGGTGGATTACCCCGATGAGGTGAAAATCCACGAAGTTAAAAACGAACGTTCGGTGATTCTTGAAATTAAGGTTAACGAAGCGGATGTCGGCAAGGTGATCGGAAAAAATGGCAGGATCATCCGGTCCCTTAGATTATTAATGAAAGCTGCCGCGGTTCAGGCGAGATTATCGGTAGGAGTTGAGATCGTAAATTAACCTGCGGACTGAAGATTCCAGGATGAAGATAGGCCTTATTTCCGGGGCTTTCGGTATTAAGGGCGAGATTAAGATTTACAGCCTTCTTGACGAACCCGGGAGATTTTCTGAATTCGATAAACTGGTAATCGAAACTGACGAAGACGAAACAGAAGAACACCCGGTCTCCGGAGTCAAAATCCACAAGGGATTTGCGATGGTGAAACTCGAAGGATTCGACGACCGGAACAAGGCTGAAGAATATAAAGATTGTTACGTTTTACTCGGTGATAATGAACTCACTCCCGCTGAGATCGAACAGAAGATGCGGGAGCGATTGATTGGATTGAGAGTCACCACTTCCGGGGGAGAATTCCTCGGCGTGATCGAGGAGGTGATCCGGACCGGGGCTAACGATGTTTACGAGGTGGTCGATGGCGATAGGGAAGCTCTCCTTCCGGCTATCGACGATGTGATCAAAAAAATCGACCTCGAAAACGGCACCGTCACTGTGGATCTCCTCCCCGGTCTCCTCGAGTGAGTACTGGAAAGCTGAACATTGACATCCTGACTCTGTTCCCGGATTTTTTCGATTCCCCGGTCAAAACCAGTATCCTTCGGCTGGCTATCGAGAAAAACCTGGTGGACGTTACGATTCGCGATATCCGTGGCTACGCCAGGGGAAAATACCGTCAGGTCGACGATATTCCCTATGGCGGCGGGCCTGGAATGGTCCTCATGCTTGAACCTCTTGTCGACTGCATTGAGCATGTCATCGAGGAGCGGAAATCGGAGGGCAGGGAAGTTGTATTGATCCTGACATGCCCGCGCGGTGAAAGATTGAAACAGGATTTTCTTCTGAATCTTTCCTCGCTTGAAACGGATAAAATGAGCATCGCGATTGTAGCCGGACATTATGAGGGTTTCGATGAGAGGTTGTATGAACTCTTCGACTGGAAACTCGTCAGTATCGGGGATTTTGTACTGAGCGGTGGAGAAATTCCGGCGCTTGTGATCCTCGACGGTGTCGCACGGCTTATGGAAGGGACACTTGGTAATCCCGAATCCCTTTCCCACGAATCGTTCACTACCAGCATGCTCGACCATCCGGTATTCACCCGTCCGCCCGAATATCGCGGACTGAAGGTTCCGGATGTCCTGATGAGCGGCGACCACGCGAGAATAGAGTCATGGAGAGCCATGAAACGAAGAGAGCTTACAAGCCGGCACCGTCCGGATTTGTTGCATGATAAGGAATGACCCTCCCCTTGAATGGGGACTTCATGAGTTAACCATCTTCCCGCTCGCCGGGGGGTTTACAGGGGGATAAGGAAAACAGAAAATGACCGAAGAGAATAAAAACGAAGAAACACAGGACCAGGAACCCGAATCCACGGAAACACCTGAGCCTGAAAATGCCGAGACTGCCCATGTAGAATCGGAAGCGGCAGACGAAACCACAGCCGAAGCTGAGGTCAAGGAAGTAACGACTGAGGCCGGGTCCTCGGACGAAGCTGAAGATGAGGAAGAAGATGAAGAGGAAGAAGTGGAAGCTGTGGTTGTCGCGAAAGAAGAGGATGAGCCGAAAGGTCCTAACCGATTCGAGAAGATAGCGATGATCACCAACGCCCAGCTGCGGACTGACTTCCCGGAATTCCGTCCGGGAGATACCGTCAAGGTATGGGTCAAAATCGTCGAGGGTAACAAGGAACGGCTTCAGGCATTTGAAGGTGTCTGCATCGCACAGAGACACGGCGGGGTCGACGAGACTTTCACCATAAGGAAAAACTCGTGGGGAGTGGGAGTCGAGAGGACATTCTTCGCGCACTCCAAGAAAATTGACCGGGTGGAAGTAATCAGGCGCGGCCAGGTCAGGCGGGCAAAGCTTTATTACCTCAGAGATAGGGCTGGAAAGTCGGCGCGAATCAAGGAACGCCGCATGACGAAAAAGTAAATCCTCAAAGCGCCGCACGGCGGATGATTGAAACGCGACTGGCAAATTCAGGGGAATGATATATAATTCAACGATCGGCACCTACAAGCTCTTCGCTTGCAGACATGT
>DASWIV010000362.1:0-3446 GCA_036397475.1 bacterium | reverse complement strand
ATATTCTCAAGCATTCAATGGAGGTCGCGTTCCTGACTGGAAATCTTGCCGGCGAACTTGGTACAAACCCTACGCTGGCAAGGCGTTGCGGCCTTTTCCACGATATCGGTAAAGCGGTCGACCACGATATGCAGGGCACACATGCGGCTATCGGGGCGGAGCTCGCGAGGAAGTACAAGGAGCCGAAGGGAGTCGTTCACGCAATCGCGGCGCATCATGCTGAGATTGAGCAGAAGACAATCGAGGCGATACTAGTACAGTCCGCCGATGCCATATCAGCGGCACGTCCGGGTGTCCGTGGCGAGACACTTGAAAGCTACATCAGGCGTCTGACAGATCTCGAGCAGATAGCGTCGGGATTCGCAGGTGTGGATCGATGTTTTGCCATACAGGCAGGGCGTGAAATTCGTGTGATGGTGACTCCAGAAGAGGTCGATGACAGGCTTACGCCGCTTTTGGCGAGGCAGGTCGCGGACAAGATACAGGAAGACCTCGATTATCCGGGCCAGATCAAGGTAACTGTGATACGAGAGGTCAGGGCACACGAGATAGCGAGTTAAAGCAAGGTGAATGAGAAATTAAATCCCTTCAAAAATTGAAGGGATTTTTTTTTATTAATCAAATGGGGTTATATTTGATTTCAGGAGAATGATTATGGGTCTGAATAAAGCAATCCAATCATTGGCACGTGATGCCGTTAACTGTCGACAATGTTTCGAGAACAGCAACATAATTGCTCCTTTCGTTGATTTGGCTCAACCGCGATGGGTAGGTCATCTGGCAATGGAACGCGTTCATTTTCTCAGAAAATACAATCTCTTAACTTAAATATAAGAACGATCCCAATGCTTCATTATGCCCATAGAGAAGGGAAGGATAGAGAAAAATTAGAATTGAACAGGATCAAAATAATAATTAATTCTATGAATTTTTGAGGATAAATAACAAACTTAATAGACTACCAGAGAATTAATATTTTTAAGGCGACACTTTGGCTCGAACATATAATTTCCGTGTTTATCGTTTGATTGAAATAAATCCTGCTCGTTGCCATTCAAAAAGCTTTACAGGCGCATGGGATGGCACGTATAATCTCTTTTTCCCGGTTAAGATGACAGGGACTACTGGTAATATTGTCCGAAAATCCGGATGTCGGAGGCTTACGTTATGCAAATCGCCAAATCTATGGCTAATCTGGGGCAGGAAAACGCATTTGAGGTACTCGCCAAAGCGAAAGCGCTGGAAGCGAAAGGGATCGACATGATCCACATGGAGATCGGAGAGCCAGATTTCAACACACCGCAATATATCAAGGATGCAGCGATTCAGGCTTTGCAGGATGGACATACGCACTATGTTGCCAGCAAGGGAATCCCTGAAGTAAGACATGCATTCGCAGAATATATAGCTGAGACAAGAAATATCCCATGCACACAAACCGAGATAGTTGTTACCCCTGGTGCGAAACCTATCGTATTTTTCGGACTTCTTGCCACAATAAATCCTGGCGATGAAGTTGTTTATCCCGACCCGGGTTATCCTATCTACAAATCCGTAATCGATTTTCTCGGGGCAAAAGCGGTCCCGCTTCCGTTGAAGGAATCGGTCGGATTCCGGTTCCAGCACGACGATCTTTACAAGGCAGTCAATGAAAAAACTAAAATGATCATTATCAACTCACCGCAGAATCCGACCGGTGGAGTACTTACTGAAGATGATCTTAATGTAATCGCAGATGTCGCCAAGGAATTCGATTGCTGGGTAATGACGGACGAGGTTTATTCTCGGATTTTATACGATGGGCATGAGCACAAATCGATTGTCAGCATACCCGGAATGCTGGACCGGACGATTATGATCGAAGGGCACTCGAAGACGTACGCCATGACCGGATGGAGACTTGGCTACGGTGTAATGCCCGAGGGTGTCGCGAGCCATGTGACACGTCTGATGAATAACTCCAATTCATGTACCGCGGCGTTCACGCAGCTCGCGGGAGTAGCTGCATACGAAGGCCCGCAGGATGAAGTCGAGGCAATGAGGCAGGAGTTCGAGGAAAGAAGAGATATCATTGTCGATGGTTTGAATTCGATCGAACATGTGAAATGCGAAAAACCGCTCGGGGCGTTCTACGTCTTCCCGAACTTCAAGGAATACGGATGGGATTCCGCAGATATCGAGACCTATTTACTGCAGAATGCTCATGTCGCGACTCTCGCCGGAACGAGTTTCGGGAAATTCGGTGAGGGATATATCCGGCTCAGCTACGCTTGTTCAAAAGAACAAATCGAAAAAGCAATCGAGAGGATTCGGGACGCAATGAAAAATCTCCCGCCCCTCGAAACGTACAAGCAGACAGTTTACGCATAGGAAAATATCGGAAGTAAAAGTCGTGAGGAGAATTTAAATTGGCAGCCGGTACACTTAATCTTTCAATCGATGAACTCCGGGAGATGGCGAGGACGATTCGCAGGGACGTCCTGATAATGACGCACTCGGCGAAGTCGGGACATCCGGGCGGTCCGCTGTCTATGGCGGATTACGCGACGGCACTCGTGTTTAACTATCTGAGGGTCGATCCGGAAGATGCGCATATTGAGCCGCGTGACAGATTTATTGTTTCAAACGGACATTGCTCCGCGTACAATTACGCTGTTCTCGCAAGACGCGGATTTTTCGACTGGAGATATCTTCCGACATTCCGCTCATTTTTATCAGGACTCGAAGGTCATCCTAACCGGCATAAGGCGTACGGTGTTGAAGTCAGCGCAGGGAGTCTTGGGCATGGATTGTCTATTGGACATGGGCTTGCGCTCGGAGCGAAATTAGCAGCCAAGGATGAAAGAGTATATGTGAATGTCGGTGACGGCGAGTTACAGGAAGGAAGCTGCTGGGAAGCGATAATGGCAGCAGGTCATTACAAGACGGACAATATGCTGGTGACTGTCGATTATAACGACGCACAGATAGATGGAAGAATGACCGATGTAATGGATATCCGTCCGCTGGATGGAAAATTCCGGTCATTCAAGTGGCATGTCATAGAGGCTGACGGCCACGATATGGCAGAAATACTCAAGACGTACGATCGTGCGCATGACGCGATGGGGCATGGTCAGCCTGTATGTATCATTTTCCATACGATAATGATGAAAGGCGTCCCAACCTACGAGGATGATTTCCTGTGGCACGGACGTCCGCTGAAGGAAGAAGAAGTACTGGAACTTGCATTAAAGGAACTTGGATATAACGAGACCGCGCAGGAAGCGGTAGCGTCGTATGGCGACCGTGGCGAAGCCAGAGCTTCGTATCATGCAAAAATGGGATGGCCTGTGCCTGAGAGCGAGGAGTATTATGCAATAGGGCCGTTTGTTGAATTCCCGAGCTGAGATCAGACAAGGAACACATGAATTATGTCTTTAACCGGAACAGACCGCTGGACTTAT
>DASWIV010000361.1:0-8534 GCA_036397475.1 bacterium | reverse complement strand
GCGAATTTGTCCCTCGTGAATATGACCGCGGTCGATACATCTACCGCGAACATGGGATAATTTTCCCGCCGATTCAAACAATCCGCTGACTAACCCAAACAGGGGATATATAACCGCTGGGACCAAAAGCATTCCAGCCGGTGCGACGAGTGAAATCAGGAATATGCCGATTATTGCCGCCGGAACAAGAAAATAGATCGCGTAGCGGTTACGGGGGGGCATTCCTTTCTGCCCGATCTCCCCGGATTCAAGTTTTTTCATATCTACCGGCCACGACTCTATTCGCGAGAACAGCATCAATCCCGTTAGGACCTCTTCGTCTGTGATGGGCACCGATTCCGGCGGGGGGAGATGGAAGAACTGCCCAATTTCTTGTCGAAATTTTTCTCCGCGAAATAATCAAGGAGGATATTCTCCCGGATATTGTCGTTCAGTTTCTCGAGATTAATTCGCCACCTGACACCGTCGATTATGTTCTGGAATGAGCCGTTCATAATTTATTAAGCCCAACTGTAAGTTGCCTGTCAATTCGGACTGTATCTTTCAGGATGATCATTTGCATCGTCCATTTTACCGCATTTTCCTGTCAACCTTTATCACTTAATCATTTCTAATGATAAAATATCCGCCTCCCATTTAATCCGGAGGAACACATGAAAATTTCTCTTCCACCCTTACTTGTGGCGCTTGCGCTTATACTTTTATTCCTTGCGCCCGACGCATCCGCTCTCGACGATGGCCGCATGGCGGTCTTCTACCCGAAAATCTCCCCCGATGGCCAATCCATCGCGTACTCATGGGTCGGCGACATCTGGATCGCCGATATCGGTTCGGGCGCCTGCCGCCGTGTAACCGACAATGTAGCCTACGATTCCAATCCGGCGTGGTTTCCCGACAGCCGGAAAATCGCCTTCTCCTCAAACCGCGAAGGCAACAACGACATTTATGCTGTCGGGATTAACGGAGGCATACCGGAGAGGCATACGTGGTACGGCCTCGACGATACCTGCCTTGACGTCTCTCCCGATGGCGAAAAGATACTTTTCGCGTCGTACAGGGAAGCCTATTCCTACAATCTCTACGAGGTAGACATCCACGGCGGACTCCCGGTGCCGCTTACCCATCACACCGGTGTAAGCCAGGACGGCAGTTACTCCCATGACGGAAAAAACATTGTTGTCACACGCGGACCGGCAAGCTGGACACGACGCTTCTACAACGGCTCGGGCGATAACGACCTTTACATTTTAAACCGTGAGTCCAGCGACGCTGAATGGGTTGAAGATTCATACAACGGAAATGACATGTGGGCCGACTACAGTCCGGATGACGAACAGATTTATTTCGTCTCGGACCGCGACGGTATCGAAAACATTTACAGAATTCCATCGTCGGGCGGACCGGCTGAACAGCTAACTTTCTTCACCGACCGTCCGGTGTATTTCATGTCGATGTCTGATACCGGACGAATCGCGTTCATTCAGAACTTCCAACTCTGGACAATGGAACCCGGCGAGGAGCCGCGTCAGGTTGATCTCGATGTCGGAACTGAGCCGAAACATTCGCAGGAGATTCGCCTGGACATAGCCGGGCAGGTCGATGAAATGGAGCTCAGTCCGGACGGCACCAAGCTTGCCCTGATTGTCCGGGGGGAATTGTATATCACTCCTTTGCATGACCCGGAAGATTCCGCGCCTGTCGGCGATGTACGTTACTGGGAAGCTATACGGGTAACGAACACCCCGTCGAGAGAGAGATACGTCACGTGGCATCCCGACGGCGACCGTGTCGCGCTGATCTCCGATCGTGACGGCAATAATGAGGTTTATGAAATTAATCTTAGAAATTTCGAATGGACACGCCTTACCGAAACCGGCGAAGAAGAGTACGCCCCGGATTATTGCCCCAGTGGCGCGTTCCTCGCTTATTTTCGTGGAAATAAAAAATTGATAGTCAGGAATCTTGATTCCGGACAAGAGAAGACCGCAGTGAATGGACTCCTGCAGTTGTCCCCATGGCCGCCTAAATACGAATGGTCACCTGATTCAAAATGGATCGCATACACCGGTGGCGACAATTTGTACGAAGAAGATGTCTGGGTGGTCGGCATCGATCCCGACGGCACCGGCACCGAGCCTGTCAACATCACCCTGCACCACGACACCGATACATTCATGAACTGGTCGGACGACGGAAAGAGTATTTATTTCATGAGCAATCGCAATGCATCGTGGGGACTTAACGGATGGGGCTGGTGGAGCAAGGGCGAATCGCTTTATGTAACAGACCTTCCCGGCGAACAGGCTCCACGCAGCGATGTCCTTGAATTCGACGAGAGCGAATCTTCAGTTGTCGGGGATGAACCGGTAGTCGTAAATTTCGAACGTATCGATGAACGCGCCCGCCTTGTTTCCCCGACAAGTGGCGGAGGATGGTTCGCGAGCCTCTCGCCGGATGGGGGAAAATTCATTTATGATTCCGATGCCCTTGGACGGCGAGCATTATGGCAGGTTCCATTTGAAGGCGGCTCCGCGGAGTACCTCAGGAATATCGATGGCGGCGACCTTGATATCGAATGGCTTCCCGATTCCAAAGGGTTCTTTTACCTGAATGGACGGCGTATCGGTTTCTATCTAAAGAAAAACGACTATAAATATTACGATGTCCCGATATATGGACGCCTTACTGTCGACCTCAACGACGAACGCGAGCAGATGATCCGCGAAGCCGGACGTGTTCTCGCTAATCATTTTTACGACTCAGATATGCACGGCACCGACTGGGACGCGCAGGTAGATTTTTACTCCCAACTTGTACGTGAATCCGCAGTTCCTGAAGATTTCGCACTCCTGATGAAAATGCTTTATGGCGAACTCGACGCGAGCCACCTGAACAGCTACGGTCCTCCGAGCTATGAAGGTATCGCGTCGAATGTCGGATACCTCGGACTGGATTTCGACGCTACAACCGATGGGCAGGGGTTACTCGTAACCAGGGTTTATCCGCGTGGTCCTGCCGATTACGATGAATCGCGTATCGATGAGGGCGAGTGGGTGTTATCCATCGATGGCATACCGGTCTCGACTTCGATGAATTACTGGTCACTCCTCGATGATAAAACAGACAGGACCGTTATTCTTGCAGTTTCATCGAATCAGGATGGTAACAATACTCGTGACGTTATCATTGCCCCGGCTCCATATCGGGGAAGCAATTCTTCCCGGTTGTCATTCAGCGACTTCAGTTACATGGATTTTGTCGACCATAACCGCCAGATTGTGGAGGACGCAACTGATGGAAGGGTCGGGTACATCCACATCCGGGGAATGTCCGGTGGTCCCCTCGAAGATTTCGCGCGTAAGCTCTTCAGCGAAAATCTGGACAAGGAAGCGTTGATAATAGATGTCCGGTTCAACGGCGGCGGAAATACGCACGCCGAACTGCTCGATATTCTTTCGCGTCCGGTATTCGGCTATAACCAGCTCAGGGACGCCAATCGCCTAGGCGAACCGAACCAGCACTGGAATCGACCGACAAATCTCCTGATCAACGAGCAGAGTTATTCCGATGCGGAAATTTTCCCGGCTGGATTCAAAGCACTCGACATTGGAGACGTTATCGGCGAAACGACAAACGGCTACGTCATAGGCACGTGGAACATGCGGCTTGTCGATGGGTCGACCACCATGCGTATTCCCGGAGTCGGGTGGTACACCGTCAATGGCCGTAACATGGAAAATATGGGGGTCGATCCGGATATTCATGTCGTTCAGAACCTGAATCACATGCAGGACGGTATCGACGACCAGCTTAACGCCGCGATTGAAAATATCCTGTCGGAGCTTTAAGATTCACCCGATGAAACTCCGGGGGATACTTGAAACCTGTATATATGTCGACGATCTCGACGCTGCGAAGGATTTTTATTCCGAAGTCCTTGGTATGGAATTTTATTCCCGCGCAGGAAACCGCCATGTGTTCATGGTTTGCGGAAACCGCATGTTCCTGATATTCAATCCGGAGGAGACGTCCGGGGAAGGCGACGTGCCATCCCACGGAGCCACCGGACCCGGCCATGTCGCGTTCGACGTTCCATCCGATGAGCTGGAACAATGGATAGAGCATCTCAACAAAAACGGAGTAGAGATCGAAGCGGATGTGAAGTTTGGAGCCGGACGCTCGATTTACTTTCGGGATCCCGCCGGTAACTCGCTGGAAATTTCATCCCCGTTAATCTGGGGACTCGACGAATAGAATTTGACTGACACGGAGAATAACTATGGCTGAAGAAATATATCCGGTACGATGGACTGATGGCAAGGTCGTGATGATCGACCAGACCATCCTGCCCGGTGAGTATAAAGAGCTGGAAACTGAATCGCATGATGAAGTCGCGAAGTGGATCGAGATAATGGTCGTACGCGGCGCACCTGCTATCGGTGTCTCAGCCGCTTACGGTCTCGCGCTCGCTGCAAATGAGTACAGGGACCTTCCGGACGATCAGTTTTTCTCCGCAATGAATAAAGCCAGGGAACGTCTTGCGGCTACACGCCCGACTGCGGTCAATCTTTTCTGGGCGCTTGAGCGGATGTCGAAATTTATCGAGGCGAATAAAGAGGTTCCCCGAAAAGAACTGATAGCGAAGATCGTCGACGAAGCCGAAGCCATCCGCAGGGAAGACATCAACATGTGCATGGCGATCGGAGCGTTCGGTGCCGAGTTACTTCCCGAAAATTCAGGAGTACTCACTCACTGCAATGCCGGAGCGCTGGCGACAGCAGGCTATGGAACCGCTGTAGGAGTATTGAGAGCAGCGCATGACACGGGCAGAAATATTAGGGTTTTTGTCGATGAAACCCGTCCACGCCTTCAGGGAGCGCGATTGACGGCGTGGGAACTTCACAGGCTTGGCGTTCCGTTCACATTGATTTCCGATAACATGTCCGGACATTTCATGCGACGAGGTGACATTAAAGCCGCGGTAACCGGGGCAGACAGGATCGCAGCGAATGGCGATACAGCAAATAAGATCGGCACGTATAATGTCGCGGTTTTATGCAAAGAGCATGGAATTCCCTTTTATGTCGCCGCGCCATATTCTACGATCGATTTTGATTGTCCTTCGGGTGAAGAGATCCCTATTGAGGAGCGGTCGATAGATGAGGTCCTCGGCATTATTCCCGGCTCGGAAGCGTACGAGGGAATCACGGTTGCGAACCCGGCATTCGACGTAACCCCCAGCAAATACATTAATGCGATCATCACGGATAAAGGCGTAGCGTACCCGCCGTACGGAGAGAATCTCAAAAAACTCCTCGGGTAAAACCCAAATTCTGGTTCTTTCCTTTTTCGGGAACCGGTTTGAAGTCGGCCGGGTTGCCAGTTTGGTCATGTCCGGAATCCCTATGGAGCTATTCGCATCACGAAAATATCCGTACCGCCATCGGACACAAGGGTTGTCTCATTGCCTTCATATAACCCGAAAACCGATTCCCCGGAAAATATCCCTGTCATCACTATAGAATCATCAGACAGTTTATATATATCCAGGCCTCCATCGCTCGACCCGGCACCTGCCCTCCTCAGATTTATGAATGCTCCATCCGGATCGTACCGTGCGAAAAATACATCCTCCTCACCATACGACGCTATGGTCAACTCTCCCGGATCGCCTTCGCCAAACACCGACACATGTCTGAATCCGCCTGCCACAATAATTGAATCATCGGAAAGCACCGAAATTCCACGTCCCATATCCTCTTCAATCCCTCCCGCGCGTTTTACCCACAGGAATGATCCATCCGATACATAACGAGCGACAAATACATCGAGATTCCCCGCAGATTCAATAAGAGCTTCGCCAGGCTGTTCTTTTCCAAAAACTGCCGTGCCTGAAAAGTAACCCGTGAACGCGACTGAATCATCCGACAACGCCGCTATCTCACGTCCGTAATCATTTCCCGGTCCGCCTGCATGCTGCGCCCAAACGAGTGAGCCATCGGGATTGAATTTCGCGAGGAATATATCGTATCCGCCGTAAGATTCGAGGACCGTCTCTTTCTGCTCGCCTTCACCGAATGTAACGGTGTCCTTGAACCTTCCGCTTATGACAATTGAATCATCGGGTAATTTTGTCGATGTTGGCCAGTGGACCGCGTAAGGACCTCCAGCTCTTTTCGCCCACCTTACAGTCCCATCTGAATTATATTTAATGAGATAGACATCCCAGTTGCCGTACGATGTATAAGTCGTTTCATTTGGCTCGCCATTTCCCCAGGTTACGGTGCCGGTGAAATTACCGCCGATAATGAACGAGCCATCTGAAAATGTCAGAAGAGATCGTCCGCGGTCATTTGTCGTACTTCCGAACGAGTTGGCCCACAGGATGTTTCCGATGACGTCATACTTCACCAGGAAAACATCAAGATCCCCATTCGATGTCAGCTGGACAGCCTTGCCTGATTTATCGATGAATGTCGCGGTTTCCTGGAAATATCCGGTGACGATGATATTGTCATTGTCGAACGATTCAACCCCCAACCCATAATCCGATGCAACCCCGCCGCCTCTCAATGCCCATCTCAGTTTGCCGTCCGGATCGTGCAGGGCTATATAAACATCATCGGAACCTGCCGATTGAAGCCACGTTTCGTTTTCGTCGCCCTCTCCAAAATTAGCCGTGCCGTGGAAAAATCCCGTCGAAACTATTGAGTCATCGGGCAGAACAGCGATATCCCTTGCTCCATCGGCATCGACCCCACCCGCGCGTACAGCCCAGTAAAGGCTGTCATCGATGACGGTCGATCCGACAGTTATATCCTGAATGTCGTATGCCGGAAGCTCCCCCAGGTTCGGGTCGATATCCAGCGACTCGGCCTTTACTAGCAGCGGATAATGTCCGTCTGGCGCCCCGAACTGGTTCGTTATGATCCCTGAAAATTTCCACGAATCGTCGCCGGACTGTGAGGCGTAGGATAAAGGAATTTCACCGATGAATAACTGAGGGCTTTCGACCGTCACCTTGCCGATCGTGTCGATGCCCTGGTAATCGTAAATATCAACATAAATCCCGGTTGTATCACCTGCCATTTCATCGAGAACTCCCGACAATTCCATCTCGATCCGGTAAGGTTCGATCGAGTTTGCGTCCGGGGGAAAATCCGTTTCTGGATCGGTCACATCTCCAGCAAAGGCCCACGACGCGTCGACAGCGTAGCCGAATTCAAAAGGCACCGACTTGTATTTGATTTTGACCGACTTGATTTCCCCCGAACCGGCTGCAAATATCCTGCGTGGATTGCTTTTCCCATAAGCGATATAAGGATTGAGTGTCGCGGTCAAATATTCTCCATAGGAGTATTTGCCCTTGATGTAACCGAGAATCGGAAACGGGGCGTTAGCCGGATCGAATTCGAACGGATTGAACAGCGACGTGTACCCGTCGGGTTCGAGCAGCATCGGATTGGACCCATCGAGCGAAACCAGCCTGTCCGATTCAGGAAACCATGTGTCGCCGTCCGAAATGAAAATCCCGCGAACATCGAATCCCGTGAATTTTACAAGCCCGGGAAACGGGTGATTTATCTGCAGGTTGCACTTCAGGACATTGTTCGAAAGCCAGGTCAGGTCAGAGACAATCAGGCATGCCGAGCATGGTGACACTTCAAGGAGCTTGACCACATTGAAATGCGACGCGACATCCCTTCTCGGCACTACCTGGGCACTCCCGTCTTCAGGATCAACCAGGACATCCCAGTACCCCCAGACGAACCTGTTAGTCGATGATATGCGGGTTGCGATATTATCTCCGGTTAACGGATCAGGGGCAATCAGAGATTTTCCTCCTGAGCAACCGGAAATAAGAACAATTAACAGAAATAAGACCGTGCACCTATGGATTTCCATCGGATTCCTCCTGAATTAAGCCTTCCCATCCACCTGCAGAAAATTATACCACGCAGGTGTTTACAGGGTAATAATTTAATATTTTTGCATATTTAAAAACCGCCGAAATTGCATAACGAAATCTCCCACAGGACGACAAAAAACCCACAGGATATTCCTGTGGGTTAAACATCTTTATTAAAAAATTCTTTACGATGAGGCGACTAGCTGAAGTGTCACCTCGAGCTGGGTGGATGGACCTGGCCACGTGTACCCGTCGTTGACATTGTTGATCAACTGGACAGTGCCGTTCTCATCAGTTCCAGTGTCCGGACCTGATTGCCGTGGTGCCTGGTTCATGCCATATCCCGGCTCCTCGTTGACTTCCGTGCCGCAGTCCCACAGGCGCAAGGAAGAAGTAATGTTGCCCGTTACAGGCACACTTCCCTCGAACAGGGCAATTCCGGAATCGTCCGTGCCGTAGAACAGGTCATTCGACTGCACAAGCATTGTCGCGAATATCAATCGCTGTCCCTGCTCCGCAGTGAACTGGACCTGGTAAGATTGTCCCGGACCGATCGGTCCCGGACCTCCACCGGCTACCGCCGTGTCGAAAACGCCAAGCGACGCGACTCCGGCTTTGTCTTTCA
>DASWIV010000360.1:0-7752 GCA_036397475.1 bacterium | reverse complement strand
AAAATTCCCGGGTTATTAGATAAATATACTAACACGTGGATCGACATCCGCGGCCTTGCCAATCACCAGCTCATTCAGCAGATTGCAGAACTGCTGGGATTGCATAAACTTGCGATCGAGGATGTATATAACAAGCTGCAGAGGCCAAAAGCGGAGGGGTTCGACAGCCACGTATATTGCATAGCACGGACAACCTATCCGGAAATATATCCCGGTACCGAGCAATTGAACATTTTTTTCGCTAAAAACTTTATCGTAACGCTGATAGAATTCGGCGGTGACGAGATGGAAGCGGTGAAGGACAGGATACGTAGCCGGTCGGGAAAGATCTGGGAGCTTGGCGGGGATTATATCGCCTACGCGATTTATGACGCGGTCGTAGACAGTTATTACCCGATTCTTGACCAGTTCAGCGATGTGCTCGAGGATTTGGAAGAACAGGTTATCGTTGATCCGGATACAAAAATTATCCGCCGCCTTAATGAACTTAAACGCGAGCTTATGAACATAAAAAGGGCGATATGGCCGCTGCGCGAAACGATTAACCGGCTGATACGCAATGATTATGGAATAGTCTCGGAACACACCATGGTCTTTCTAAGGGACCTGTATGACCATATCATCCACCTTGTCGACGTGATCGAGTACTGCCATGATATTATCTCCAATCTTATGAACATTTACCTCTCGGTGATCAGCAACAGGACCAACAGCGTGATGAAGGTCCTGACAATCATCGCGACAATTTTCATTCCGCTTACATTTATAGCGGGAGTTTATGGAATGAATTTTAATCCGGAAATATCGAAATGGAACATGCCGGAGCTGAACTGGCCGTTCGCATATCCGGTATTCTGGTTTGTAATGATTGGAGTAACGGCGGGTCTGTTATTGTACTTTAAAAAGATCGGCTGGCTCGACGGGGATAGATAGTAGATTCCGATATCGCCGACAACCCGGTTTAATAATAATTCTGAAATTGAGTATTCCCGTTCGAGGTTGTCGGCGGCACCCGGCTCGACCGGGATTGATCTGATACTCCATCTCACCCATCCATTTATAAAAAATTCAACGCCCGAATCCGTCCCAGCCGGGGATCTTCGACGCCTGCCTTACCCATTTCGCCAACTTTTTCTCATCTATGTCGTCGCCCTCATAAATGTGGAAATATCGCGTCCCCTTGTTTTTTGATTCCACCGGAGGCATTGGATCCAGCGATGTCCCATTGAAAAATGCGACCTTGATGTACTTTGTGATGCAATGAAAATTGAGGAACCATCCATTTTTTTCGGTCCCATAAAACGGTGAATTCCAACGCACGGCTTTCCTGACTTTTGGAAGTGTGCGGGTGATGATCTCATCCAGGCGTCGCCCGACATCCTGTTTCCATCCCGGCATGGAATTGATAAATTCCTGCACGGGTACGTCGCCGTCGGCTTTCTCTACCTGTGGATTTCCGCCTCTCAACAGGACCGTCTTTTTTGAAGATTTCTTTGCCATTTCGTTTGCACCTGGTAAGGTAATTGTAACAGGTTGCCGCTTATCCGGTCATGATATCAAGTATACGGAATGGCGTAACCCGTGTAATCTGTCCCTGGCTTAAAAAATTAACCTCAAACCTGAAATATCATTAACTGTCATTCGATCACATTCAGGTTGATTAAGAGACTCCAGCTGAATTGATAAGATTTTATTGTGCAACAGGCACCTCCGGGGTGGATACTAATATTGAATGTTTATATCCAATTCCCATCTGGTAATGTGAGGAATGCAATATAAATGAACATAACGTGCAGAGAAGTTGGCGGCCTGCTGGTCTTCGATATGGCAGGAGATTTCGATTCGAGGTCCGCCGGACCGGCGAAGGAAGAGATGCGTACGGCGATCCATGGCGGGGCGCTCAATATCGTTGTTAACCTCAAGGATGTGGGTTACATCGACTCAGCCGGGCTCGGGGCACTTGTAAGCGCGCTTAAGACAGCGAAGGAGAATGACGGAACTGTCGCGCTTGCCGAGCCTACATCGCAGGTCAATATGGTTATAGAACTCACAAAGCTGCACCTTGTCTTTGAGATCTACAGCTGTGTAGAGGACGCAGTGTCGGGAATTTCGGCTAAACCGCCTGTGGAGAGTTGATCAAATGAATGTTTTCTGCAAATCAATGGATTCCTGCACGCTTGTCTCGATCGACGGGGACATAATCAGCCCTGAGGATGAGAAGGTCCATAATTACCTTTTAAGGCAGATCGAGGAGGGAAATATCGAGCTGCTTGTCGATCTTACCGCGGTGAAATATATAGACTCGTCGGGAATCAGCATGCTCCTGAGGCTTTTGCAAAACGCTCGACGCAAAGGCGGGGACATCAGGATCTACGGAATTTCCGAGAGGGTCGGTAAAATTTTCAACCAGGTTGGATTGTCGCACATATTCAAAAGCTATAATTCCCAGGAAGAAGGGATTATAAGTTTCAGCGGATGAAACGAATTTCATGCCGTCGGGGCTTTCAATCTTATCTCCGAGTCTTCCATCGCTTTCAGCAAATCACGTTTCCATACTTCCTTATCATCAATCTTGTGATAAGTGACCCCGTCGAGGTCCATCGGGATTCCGGTCTCACCCCTCCATAGAAGAGCAATCCTGCCTTTACCGATCCGGGCTGTCACTTGTCCCATTTCATAAATGAGATTCTGTTTTGCCCTGATCATCTGACTGACATGCTCAGGCATCAGGGTTCCAATGAATTCATCGGTCAGCACGTACACGACAAATCCGATATCCCTGAACTTCTCATTGAAGTGGGTAAGCATCGTACGTCCGCCGTCAGGTTTGTCCTGGACAATGTAAGGCTCCAGGCCCTGGTCTTTGATGAGGGCTGAGACATTAGTGACATGGGCGTCATCGTGGATGTGCACAATAAACACGACCTGCCTCGAAGTGGAAAATTCATCGCCTGAATTGTCATCCCCGGTTTTATCGTAAATATGCAGTGTGTCCCTGAGCATGGAAAGCCATTCCGATTTACGATGAAAATTCTCCCTGATTGCGATCACATCCGCGGAGAATGCGTAGTAGCGCTCATTGACGTCGGTCTTCGACGCGATCACGGATTCCTGTTTTATCAACTGGTAATCGCGGGCGAAGCCGGTCGAAGAAAAAATGGATTCGAGAAGGAGATAGTTATGCTGATCCCACTCCCTGAAGTGTTTGATTACGGTGAGCAGGTCGACCACATTCGCGATGGGGATAATCGCAAGTTCTTCCGCCTTTGCTATACGGTCGGAAAGCTGCTTCTCAGCTTTTTGACGTTTCACAGTCAGGTGAGGTTTGATGTTTTCGAGCATGGCGAATCACCATTTGTGCGATAAATTCAGCACATGGATGCTGTTAATGAGACTTGGAAATTGGAGACATGTTTCGCTAATAAACCCCCTCACTGAGGGAGGGGATGATGAATGTCTTAAGCTTTAACTTCCAGTGTATACAGTAACCTCGGTTGCCGAAGTTACCACCAGCAGATTCAGAATCGGAGTCATGCCGGCGCGGAGTTCGCCGCCTGTATTTACCTGCCAGATTTCCTGTCCGTTAGCGGCATCCCATGCACGCAGGAATCCATTGTTGTCCGGACAATAGACGACACCGTCAGGATAGCTCGGCGCGGTGCTCCATACCGGCGACGCGTCGAAATATCCGGTGGTCGACGATTGCCAGAATGTTTCGGCACTGTCACCAAGGTCGGAGATGCAATACACGAAATTTCCGCTGAAAGCCGGGGCCACAAATACCTTGTCCCCGATAACCGCGGTTCCTCCGACAAGCGGATTATTTCCGACAGGCTCGAGAGGATCGTGCCAGCTCCAGATAATGTCCCCGGGAAAGTAGGATTCATGCGCTTTTTCAGCAAGCGCGAACACGTAGCCCTGGTAAGTGCTGATATAGACCCGGTCGTTCGCGATCGTCGGATTAACCCAGTGCGAAATGCCGGCGTCGAAAAGAAGCTGTGTGCTCCACTGTATTTCGCCTGTCATAATGTCTGCGCAATCGACCCATTTTCCGGATGAGATGTAAACCAGCCCGTCAGAGGCACCGCACCCGCCCTCCGACGATGACGAGCAATTTACCTTCGAGACCAGGCTGCCCGTAACGAAATCGAGAACATACAAATTGGACTGTCTTGACCTTGCGAGCACCATGCCGTTGTACTTCTGCATCTGGTTCGCTATCCAGTTAATTGGATTTCCATCGACCTCGTCGTCGAATGTCCAGAGTTCTTCACCGGTTTCAGCGTTGTAACAGTAAACCTGATCGCCCCCGACAGCGACGCGCTGAATTCCGTCGTTTCCTTCCCACCAGACAGGACACGCGAACGCGCGTGTCGCGACATAATTACTCGGGTTGATGGGGTTGGACCATTTCAATTCTCCGGTGTACAGGTCGTAGCAATAAATTGTCTGCGACGTGTTCCCGTAGAATCCGTCATTTCCCGTAAAGAAGATCTTGTCGTCCGCGACAACAGGGGTGCAGTATTTTTTGTTTCCGCTTACCGGCTGGCTCCACATTTCAACGAGAGTATTCGGATCGGCACCAGGGACTGTGGGATTTCGCCCGATATTTTTACTGTTATACATCTGGCTTTCCCACCAGATGGAATCTCCCGGCTGGACCACTTCGAATCCGTTGAACAGGGATCCTTCCTGCGTATCGGGATTTTTTATGGTGACGTCATACAATCCCAGCGGACCGTCGCAGGCGACATCGCAATGAATTTCATTCGCTCCAACCCACTGAACATTATCGACCGTGAGAAAATCCGTCCCGCCCTGTACAAATTCAACCGTAACTCCCGACTGGAAATTCGCCCCGAAAATCTGCAGGTCGGGAACAACTGTCGAGATTATTCCTTCCGTAGGATTTACCGCGTCCACTACAGGAGCGTCGGATGGGAAAAACGGGGAAACGTCGATTATTCCATGCCATATGGAGCGGATCGGTGTGTCGGGCCAGTCGAAGAAAGATGGATCGCCTTCTATCTGGGGAGCGTAGTTAACGGGATCATCGGCTTCCACTCCTATCCACAGGTCGAACATTCCAGCCGATGTAAGAACCGGATCGGAAATTTCAACCGAATAAACCGATGACACGGGTCCTCCAGGATAAATTGCAGCCACCGAACCCAGTTCATTTATTGAAGGGAACAGGTCACAGTCGGCATAAATCGCCGCGACCTCACCCATTACACCTGACGGGTTATATATGCTCTGCCAGTCGAATATTTCAATGTCGAGATTGACCGAGCCGCCATGTGCATCCTCATTGACATACCATGCGGTCGATTTTTTCGAATCGATTGTCGCCCACCATGCTTCGGGAGTGTTTGCGCCGGGTGGGTACGCTTCGATTGGATATTCAGGCGCGAATTCATCCGACGGCAGCGCCCAGCTGGCGTCGATTGCATAAGTGAATTTGAAAATTGGAAATCCGTCCTGGTCGAAAGGAAACTGAAGTATGTAATTTCGGGTATTGGACCCTTTCTCTACACTGAAGGTGCCGCGATTGCCAGGGATCAGGTCTGTTAATGGAGACTGTGGGGATAGATCGTCGGCGAAATATTTGTACGCGTTGAAAACGGCGTTACCAGGTGCAGGAGGGGCTTTCGATCCCTGAGTATAACCGAGGATTGTGCCATATGACGTGAATTCTGTCGGATTCCACCAGCGGGAGTATCCGTCGGGATTCAAAAGCGAAAGATCCCCGGGTCCAGCCATGATTGCCGTTGAATCGAATGACGGCGCCCACGATCCGTCGCCAATGACAATTCCGCGTACATCGAATCCACGGAATTTATCAAGTCCGGGGAATGGATGGCTCAGGGTAACGTCGAGGTCAATATACCCGGACGAAAAATTCGTGCCGGGATTTATGCTGATAGACAGGAGATTTACGGGAGCGAGAGGAGGCTGCAGAAATTTGACCACATTCGCGTTGAACATAGCCCCGCGCAGGGGGACTATATTCGCGTCACCCGAAACGCTGTCGATTTCCACATCGAAATATCCCCACAAAATATTTCCATCTGTTGTGCGATCGGCCGTGTAATTCGTGGTGGTGGATGGATTTCCCGGGATTGTCGGAGAGCCGTTTCCGCCACAGCCGATTGAAAGCAGAATTACAGCGACAGACGTCGCGGCAATGACAATACCTCGCCAGTTAAGTGAACGCATTATGTTCAGCCTCCTACGTAGATCGGAACCTCACATATTATACGATGCGAAATGGGGGTTTGTTGATGAAAATGGGGCAATCCTCATAAATATATCAGGACTGAAATTACAGTGCGCATCCTACGAATTCATCCCCAGAGCCAGCCTTTCTCTCAGGTACGTATGCCTGACTCCGGTCTCGGTATTTTTGATCGCCCTGAAAAGGGCTTCACTCTGTCCGACAAATAAACAATACTGTTTCGCCCTCGTCATCGCGGTGTAAATCAGATTTCGCTGGAGCATGATCCAGTGAGAGGTGGTGATCGGAATCACCACGCATGGATACTCGCTGCCCTGGGATTTGTGAACCGTGATCGCGTAGGCGTGCAGAAGTTCATCGAGGTCGCTGCGCTTGTACGCGACATCGCGGTCAAACTGTACAGTCACCATGCCTTCCCTCGTGTCGATTCTCACGATCGAGCCGATGTCCCCGTTAAAAACATCGAGCTCATAATTGTTACGGATCTGCATTACCCGGTCGCCCAGGCGGAATATCCTGTCGCCGACCAGCAGTTCTGCTTTATCCGGCGATTTCGGATTGCACGATTCCTGCAGGCGGCGATTCAGTTCCTTCGCGCCGGCAGGTCCGGCGTGCATTGGTGTCAGGACCTGGATTTCAGTCAGCGGATCGAATTTTTTTGACAGCTGTCCAGCGATCGAATTTATGACCTTGTCGGCGATCCTCGATGCCACCAGGCTTCGCTCTTCATCGTCGCTTTCACGCTGGATGCGGATCCATGACATATCTTTTTTGCCCTCATCCCAGCTCCACTGGGGTTTTCCGCCGCTGTTGATCCTGTGGGCGTTCGTCACTATCAGGCTTCCCGCAGCCTGCCTGAAAATTTCGGTGAGCCTCGATACCACGACAATTTCCGAATTGATTATATCTTTCAGGATCAGTCCGGGACCTACAGACGGAAGCTGGTCGACATCGCCAACAAGTATCAATCTGCATCCGGGGGGAAGCGCCCTCAATAAATGGTACATCAAGGGCGCATCTATCATGGACGCCTCGTCAACTATCACCACCCTGCAATCGAGTGGAGTATCAGCGTCTCTCTGGAATCCATTTTTAGGATGGTATTCAAGCAGGCGGTGAATGGTCGACGCGGGCCTGCCCGACGCTTCCTCGAGCCTTTTCGCCGCTCGTCCTGTCGGAGAGGCAAGCCTCACGTTTTTTCCCATTCTCTCGAATGCCCTGACAATGACTTTCACTGTTGTGCTTTTTCCTGTACCCGGACCGCCCGTTATCACCATGCACTGGTTAATTACCGCCTGCTCGACAGCATTCAATTGCTCTTCAGCCAGGCTCATATTTTCAACGCGCTGAATTTTCGCGATAAGATTCTGTATTTCACCCTTGTCGTATTTTTTCGATTTCCTCTGCCCCATCGACGAGAGAATTTCCGCGATGCCGGTTTCATATTCGTACATCCACCATAAATAGATCCTGTCGTCGTCGAGCACCACTTTTTCTTTTTTGATCAATGCCAG
>DASWIV010000359.1:0-3770 GCA_036397475.1 bacterium | reverse complement strand
GCTGGGAATGAGCATGGTTATTTATATAACGAGATTACTTCCCGGGGTGCTGCCATTAAGTGATCTCTATCAATATATGCAGGTGTTCAGCGGGCTGATATTTATCTGGGTGATGGGCGCCGTATTTTACCTGCATGTGCGCCGCGGTCTGAAGAACCATTTTGTTGTCGCTTCGATGTTAATTCTCCTGCTTATAAACATGCTTCCGTACAAGGAGCATTTCATGCCGCTGGTTGAGAAGGGGAGGGTTTGTTATCCGACTCCGGGGATCGAATTTCTGGCAGCAAAAATGGAAGACGAGGGGCCGTTCAGATTTTTCAGGGACAGGCGAATCATGTTCCCCCCGAATACTCCAATGTTGTATGACCTCGACGAACCCGGTGGATTCGATTCTTTTGTCTCTAAGGATTACGGATTGTTTTTCAGGTCGCTCGATAACCAGATGAACAGAAATTCAAGGATGCTTGATCTCCCGGAAAATCAAGCAAATTACAGGCAGCCATTCTGGCAATTTCTGGGGATACGCTACATTATCACACCTGGAGAGATGCCATACCTGCCGGATTACTGGAAACCGGTTTTCAACGAAGAAATGTTGATCTATGAAAATACAAAGGCTCTTCCAAGATGGTTCCTGGTACCATCGGTTGTCCGGGTTGACACCATCCAGCAGGGATATGTGGAGGCGCAGCGGATAGACCCGGAATACATTGCGGTGGTCGAGGACCTGCCGGAAGAAAAATTTCCCGACGGTTCAGGTGAGTGGGTATCCGATCCAATCGATGGAAAAGTTGAATTGCTGGAATATACCGCCGACAGGGTGAAGCTGAATGTTACCTCTGACAAAGATGCGTTCCTGGTTTTTTCGGACGTTTATTATCCCGGCTGGAGGGCGTGGGTCGATGGCGAAGAAACCGATGTTTACCGCACGGATGGGATTATCAAGGGGATCGTAGTTCCCGGCGGCGAGTATGAAGTCAGATTCCTGTATGATCCGATTTCGTACAAAATAGGATGGGTAATCAGTCTGATAGGATTGATTCTCGCGGTCTGGTTCCGGAAACCGGCTATCAGGCTTTTCTCGTCCGGCGACTACTGAGGCGGTCATTTCCTTTACTGAAAATAACCAGCAGCATCATGGCAGCCCACGCCATCCACCCGGCTGAAGTAATCCGCCTGGCGTAGTTGAGTTTCGGAGTCCGGTACTCAAGAGTGACCTCGTGATTTCCTGCCCTTACCGGAATTCCGATGAAAAGTAAATCCGCCGGATAAATTTCAATCGCCCTCCCGTCAATGTACGCGGTCCAGCCGGGGAACCAGCTTTCCCGGACGACTATCCAGCAATTGTATGTGGATGTTACCTTGAATCTGATTTCATTCAGATCGCGCACGATTTCGTCGATCTCCACGCTTCGCTCTTCGGGATAATTTAATTCTCCCCACGCGGTCATGACAGGATCTTCCTCGCGGTCGTCAGTCCAGAGATTGGAAACATCGTAATTATTGATCATGTCTGAGCCTTCGGAAATTTCGACGCAGACCTTTTCGCCGGGAATGTAATCTGGCTCCACAACCCAGTGCTTGAACACTTCCCAGTCGGACCAGTCCCACAACTCGACACGATCGGGCGCACTCACAAATGGGACTGTCGCCGGCGTTCGCAACAGGTGATATCCATCGGGATAAAGGCGCGACAGGTCGGTCTCGAGAATCGTGTAATCGCCGCCTCCGACAAATGAATCAGGAGCGATGATGCCGTCTATGCAAGCCAGCTCCATAATATTGGTGAACCTGCCCGATGCTTCGGCGACTTCGTCGAGTCCCTTCGCGGCGTACTCGTGGGCGAGAGCGTGCCACCTGTCCGATACAAGCGGCGTATAAGAGTTGGCGACACCGATTCCGGCAAGTGTCAATTCGTCGCCGAACGCCGGAGTCGGGAGTTTCAAATTCGATTCTGCGTTGCCTGAAAGTTTCTGTACAAGGGGTCCAAATACGTCGAGCTCGGTGGGGAGTAAAACACGGGGAGGACGGGCTTCATCGGTTTTTATTTTTTCATGCAGAACTTCCATTGAAATTTTTACCTGTTTCCAGTCGGACCTGTTCATGGTGATAAGGTCGTTGACAGGAATAAGGCTGATTATCTGCTGGAGGACCCAGAGGGAGAGCAGAAGGAAACCAAGTTTCTTGGGAAATTCCCTGCTGACCAGAATAAAGAAGACAATCGAAAGAACGATCGCTATCGCCAGGTGGATAAATCCGAATGTTTCGAATGCCGTAAAATCCCCGGCTTCAGACAGGTATTTCCATACCAGTAATACCAACCCTATCGCGCCGCCCATAAGTGTACCTGCCACTATCCGCCCATAGAGGGCGTCCGACTTGATGCTGACAAGGATGAGGTCGAGTCCGACAGCAGCCAGCGCGAAAAGTCCGATCTGCACCGGGAGTATCATTCGTCCCAGCGCCCGGAAAAGGTTAAATCCGGGGTAACTGAGCAGGTCGCGATTAGCGACAAAATTCAGACCAAAGGAGAGCAGCAGCCCGAAAAATACAAGGAAAAATGGCGCCAGGATAGGATTCATATTCCGGCGGTGGAAACTGAGAGTCACGCCGATAAGGAGGAAAGGGAGGAGTCCGATATATCCCAGCGACGTAATGTAATCGAGCAGCTCGGATGAATCCTTAACTGCAGGGAACATGAAAAGGCTTGTCAGGCGTGGAATATTCAGCCAGGTTCCGATCCTGAAAAATTCGGCATTTGCTTCCTGGACGCGATACGAATACTGCGCGATCTCCCCTGTAGGCATTGTCTGGATGGCTGACAGGACCGCTCCGATCAATGCCGCTATAACAAATGTGCCGAGGGCGAAGGCAGCTTTTCTCCAGGGCATTGGTCCGGCGGCGGCAACGCCTCCGAGATAAAAAACGGAGCCGACCATGGCGTAGAACGCGATCTGGCTCGATCCGGCGGTCAGCATGAATGAAATTATCGCCGCAGCGATCAGGCTGTACATAATCCAGTCGCGCACCTGGCTCATTTTCAATTTTATGTCTTCAATTCCGATAACCGAATTGACCGCCATCTCGATGACCAAGAAAAATGCCGGCAACCAGCACGCCGCCTGGAAAAGTCCTACTGTTTCGAATCGGAGGATGAGTCCCGGGGTGAACTGGTACATGATGGCAATCCAGCCGGAGGCGGTTTGTGAGACTCCGCGAGACCTGAGGAGGGCGTACATCATGCAGCCGGCGAAAATAAGGTGCAGTACAATAACCCAGCTTAAGGCAACCGACTGGTCCAGGTTGAGGGAGAGCAGCCAGTTTCCAAAATAGAATATTCCTCCCTCGCCTTCAGCGTGATGCGGAAATCCTGCGAACATGTACGGATTCCAGTGTGGGAATTCCCCATTCTGAAACGATGTTCGGGTGTAATCATGAATCGGCAGGATCAGGTGAGTGAAATCAAATCCGGCGAATACCCGCAGGCCGAGGAGTTCGCGCGAGAAGAATATCAGTGGCAGCACAATCGTGGCGATAATGCCCTTTTGTTCCGTATTGTATCGCATCCGGTTTCTAAATTAACTTCTTGATTTTTGAAGAAGTGTTACACGGACAATAAAAATAAACCATATAAATAATGAAAGAAGACTTAGCCGCAGTCCTGCAGTAAACATGGAGGGTTCGTACTTCATTACGAGCTGGTGGTCGCCGGGAAGTATAAATACGCCGCTCACCAGGTAATTCGCGCTGTATACCGGAACATGATGTCC